>DATJMX010000040.1 GCA_035508495.1 Candidatus Binataceae bacterium | reverse complement strand
CGGCAGCAGCAACTTGGGCCCCTCGACGACGAACCAGATCGTGACGCCGAACTCCTTGCCGGTTTTGCGCCCCTTGTGAGTGAGTCGCAGCGTGTGCGCATTCGCGACTCGCGCGAGCCGTTCCTGGGTCATCGATGCCATCCCGGGATTCTCCGCACTAGGCGAGATTCGAGGCAAGCGCGCCCCGTCCCGTTGGCCAACGTCTTGCTCTCTATTCAGTCCAACACCGCGCGGCGGCTCACCGTGTCGCATCTTCGATACACGGCGACCCGCACGCGGACAGAGACATCGACCGTGTGTCTCAAGACTGAGTCCAAAAGGGGAGGCAAAGTGAAGAAGCTTGGTTCGATTTTGACATCCGCTGCCGCGGGTTTGCTGATGATAAGTGCAGTCAATGGAACCGCGATGGCGAGTTCGGTTACCGAGGCCGGCGAAACTCTGGGTCTCGCACTCGGTGCGCCGCTGCCGGTCGGCTTCTACTTCCTGGACACTGCCAGTTACATTCATCGCTCGGGTCAGCCGGACATCGATGCGGCAGTTAACATTCCGGTTCTCGCCGTATCGACGCCTTGGACAGCGTTCGGCGGACGAATCGAGGCCTACGCCGCATTTCCGGAAGACATGCTCAGCGTCGGAGGTCAGTCGTCGTCGGGCGCATATAACGACGCGCTGCTGGTCGGTGAAGCTTGGGATCTCGGACACGGACTCAACTTCAGCGACTTCGTCGGCGGCTACGCACCGATGAACGCGGGCGGCCTCGCCACCAACGCGTGGGTATTCAACGAGCGCGCGGCGATGACCTATTTCATCGACGGATGGGATCTCACTTCGCACATGATTTACGGCCTCGTCGGCAAAGATGTGAAGACCGATCAGCAGGTCATGCCGAATTATCTCAACTACGATCTCACTGCCGTGAAGACGATCGGGAAGTGGTCGATCGGACCGGTTGCGTACGGCTCGGCGGACCTGAGCAGCATCAGCACCGCATACACGGAACAGAGCCAGATCGCGATGGGCGTGATGGTCGGTTACAACATGGGCCCGGCCAAGTTCGACTTCTACATGACCCACGACGTCTATCAGTCGGGCTACACCGGCGAGGACACGCGAGCCTTCATCCGCTGCACGGTTCCGCTGAAGTTCGGTAACGACTAATTAGCTTCCGGGGCGAAGTGAGCATTACTCACTTCGCCCTCGTTTCCGGCTGAACCGGTTAGTCAGATTTGATAGACGAACAACTTTTCCTGCTTGGGTCGCAGAAAGACGCGCGCACCCGGTGATAGCGCCAGTTCTTCGAAACGCTCGTGCCCGACATCGACCTGCACGGAGTCGCCCCATTCGGCGACCAGCTCGACTTTAACCTGGGGTCCCGCCGGGTTGATCGAGGTAACGATCGCGGGGAAGCTGGGCCTGCCATTCGGCCGCGGAATTATCTCGATAAGATGCGGGCGCAGCGCAAGCACGGCCGTGCCGGTAGCGCCTTCAACGCGGGGACCGGTGCGATCGATTTCGACGGGAGTGTCGCCGATATAGACTCGTCCATTTTCGATCCGGCCGCGAAACAGGTTGACGTTACCGAGAAAGTTGTGAACGAAGGGGTTCGCCGGACGATGATAAACTTCATCGGCGGTACCGATCTGCTCGATCTTTCCGTTGTTCATCACCACGACCCGATTTGCGAGCTCGAGTGCTTCTTCCTGGTCGTGAGTTACGAAGACGCTGGTGATCCCGATCTCCTCGTGCAACCGCTTCAGCCATCGCCGCAGTTCCTGGCGCACTTTTGCATCGAGGGCGCCGAACGGCTCGTCGAGCAATAGCAATTTCGGTTCGACTGCGAGCGTGCGCGCGAGCGCGACCCGCTGACGCTGCCCACCGGATAATTGCGAAGGATAACGATCGCCGAGGAAATCGAGCTGGACGAGTTTCAGCAGATCATGTACGCGGCGCGAAATTTCGGCTTCGACGGGCCGTTCAGCGCGGCGCTTGACGCGCAGTCCAAAAGCGACGTTTTCGAAGACCGTCATGTGACGGAAAAGCGCGTAGTGCTGGAAGACGAAGCCGACGTGCCGCTCGCGCACGCCGAGGCTGGTTGCGTCTTCGCCATGAAACCTCACTTCGCCGCGATCGGGAGTTTCGAGTCCCGCTATAATCCTCAGCAGCGTCGTCTTGCCCGAGCCCGACAGACCCAACAGCGCGACCAGCTCTCCGTTCTCGATGTTTAAGTTGATATTGTCGAGCGCAACGTAGTCGCCGAAGGTTTTGCGGATATTAGTCAGTTCGATACTCATGCGGCTGCTTTATTCTCCGGGACGTCCTGTTCGAATTTCTTGACCGGCGCGACACGGCCTTCCAGACATCGCTTTGCGACCAGGGTTGCTATCGCGAGCAAGGTCAATAGAGAAGAAACCGCAAACGCCGCGGCAAATTGATAGTCGTTGTAGAGAATCTCGACATATAAGGGCATCGTGTTGGTGTAACCGCGCACGTGACCAGACACGACCGAGACCGCGCCGAACTCGCCCATCGCGCGCGCGTTGCAAAGCACGAGGCCATAGAGCAAGCCCCATTTGACGTTGGGAATCGTGATGCGTAAGAAGCTTTGCCATCCGCCGGCACCGAGCACGATCGCAGCCTGCTCCTCCTCGCTGCCGACGGCCTGCATGATCGGAATCAGTTGACGCGCGGCGAGCGGAAACGTGACAAATATAGTTGCCAATACAATCCCGGGCTCGGCGAAAATGGTCTTGATACCGTGATCGTAAAGCCACGCTCCGATCGGGGTGCGAACTCCGAGCAGCAGCACAAATAGCATTCCGGCAATAACCGGTGAAACAGAAAATGGAATATCAATCAGAGTGACTAATAGCTGCTTGCCGCGAAACTCGAATCGCGTGATCGCCCACGCCGCGGCAAGACCGAAACTCACGTTGAGCGGCACCGCTATCGCCGCTGTCATCAGCGTCAGCCGGATTGCAGACAGCGTTTCGGCATTTGAGATTGCTGCGAAGTATTCGCCTGTTCCCTTGCGCAGCGCTTCGATGAATACGGCGATCACGGGGAGGAACAGGAAGAGGCCAAGAAACAGGAAGGCGACCGTGATCAGCGCAATGCGCACCGCCAGCGGATCGGAAGTCGCACTGCGTCGAGTCGGCGCAGACTCTGCCCCGGGAAAGCCGGAGTAGTTGAAGGCGTAGAGTTCGCTTTCGTCCCCCATCACGTCACCATCAGGCGCCGGCCGGCAATTTTCTGCAGGCCGTTGACCAGCAGCAGAATCGAGAAAGCAATTATCAGCATCACGACCGCGATCGCGGTCGCACCCGCATAGTCGAATTGCTCGAGCTTGCTCATGATCAGAAGCGGCACAACCTCAGTACGGAACGGCATGTTGCCCGAGATGAAAACGACCGAACCGTATTCGCCGAGCTCGCGCGCGAATGCGAGCGCGAATCCCGTCAGTTGCGCGGGAACGAGGGCCGGAAGAATCACCTTGAGAAAAGTCTGAAGGCGATTGGCGCCCAGCGTTGCAGCTGCCTCTTCGTATTCTTTATCGAGGTCTTCCAGAACCGGCTGTAGCGTGCGCACAGTGAATGGCAAACCAACGAACGTCAGAGCGACGACGATACCCAATGGCGTGTACGCGACTTTGACGCCGAGCGGTTCGAGCCAGGCTCCGATCCAGCCGTTACTCGCATAGAGCGAGGTCAATGTGATGCCGGCGACTGAGGTCGGCAGCGCAAATGGTAAATCGACCATCACGTCGATCAAACGCTTCAGTGGAAATTCGTAGCGCACCAGCGTCCAGGCCACTACGAATCCGAAGACAGAATCGATTAGGCCGCCTGCGAGCGCGGCGCCGAAACTGAGCTTATAAGCCGCTATCGCGCGGGGCGCGAGGACGACAGTCCAGAACTGTATCCAGCTAAGCGACGCGGCTTTGAAGAAGATTGTCGAGATCGGGATGAGTACGACGATACTCAGATAGAGCATCGTGTAACCGAGCGTAAGCCCGAACCCCGGCAATACTCTGTCGCGCCGTTTCATCGCAATCGACCGGCCGGTTTGTCGAACGCAGACTCGAAGCTATGAAAACCCTTCTCCCAAAGCGGAGAGAGGACGGCGCTCACGAACCCGGCGCTGCTGTCGCCTCTCCTTATCCCAGGAGGGGGTGAGGGAGAGGTTGAGCGCAACGCATCGAGAACACCTATGTTTCCTCCGGGCCGTGAGGTTTCTGGACTAACGCTGACGAGAAACGCGCGAGGCTTGCTTGGCGCCAGCGTGTAACCTCTCCTTTGCCCTCTCCTAGGATAAGGAGAGGGTTCAGAGAGGATAAAAAGACGGGGCTGACGATCAGTATTCATCGAGTCGCTATTTATTTGCTTGATAGATCTGGTCGAAGATTCCGCCGTCGGCGAAGAACTTGTTCTGCGTGGTGGTCCATCCGCCGAATTGCTCATCGATGTTGAATAGCGGCAGATTCGGAAATTGGCTCGCGTATTTCGCCGCGATTTCCTTGTTGCGCGGGCGATAGAAATTGTGTGCGATTATTTCCTGGCCTTCGGGCGTGTATAGGTATTGCAGGTACGCCTTTGCCAGTTCAGTGGTGCCGTGGCGATCGGTGTTTTTGTCTACCCACGCAACGGGAGGCTCGGCCAGCACGCTTATCGATGGCACCACGATTTGGAACCTGCCCTTGCCGACCTCCTTCACCGCCATCAACGCTTCGTTTTCCCATGCGATCAGCACGTCGCCGATGCCGCGCTCAACGAAGGTGGTCGTGGAACCGCGCGCGCCGGAATCGAGTACGGGAACGTTTTTGTAGAGCGCGGTCACGAACGCGCGCGCCTTCGCATCGTCACCGCCGCTCTTCTTGAACTCGTAGCCCCACGCGGCGAGGAAATTCCATCGCGCGCCACCGGAGGTTTTGGGATTCGGAGTGATTACCGAGACGCCCGGCTTCGTCAGGTCGTCCCAGTCATGAATACCCTTGGGGTTGCCCACGCGCACCAGCAGCACGATCGTGGAGGTGTACGGGCAACTATCGTTCGGCAGCCGCTTCTGCCAGTCGGCCGGCAGCAGTTGGGCCTTGTCGGCGATCGCATCTATATCGTACGCGAGGCCGAGCGTGACAACGTCAGCCTCGAGGCCATCGATCACGGCACGCGCCTGTTTGCCCGAACCGCCGTTCGATTGATTTACGGATACGTCGTTGCCGGTTTTTGTCTTCCAGTATTTTGCAAACGCGGCGCTGTATTCCTGGTACAACTCGCGAGTCGGATCGTACGAAACGTTGAGCAGCGTTTGCGAGGCCGCATACGCGCGGCCTGCGATGACAATACCCGCCGCCGCAAGGGCGGCGGCGAGTATCTTTTTCAGATTCGATTTAAGCATTGATGATTCCGGTTCCTGATAGTTCCGAGTTAGTAGCGGAACTCGAGGTTGAGGTAGAAGGCGTGAACGTCGGTTGGAACGGCATTACTCACACTGAACGGCGGACTCGCCTTGGTGAAGGTAGTGAAGTTGGCGAGTTCCGAGGCCGGCACAGTGAACTGGCCGTGATAGTAGAGAAGATTCTGACTATCCAGTGCGATCCGCAGATTCTTGTTAACCTTCCATTCGATCCCACCCACCCATCGCTCGAAATCAAGCGGGTTCTTGGTGACCTTGGTGTTGGGCTGAAACCAGCTGTAGAGACCGAACAGATCGAACGGAGTCTCCGGAATGTCCCAGTGACCGAACAGGTCGACGCCCTGCTGAACGGTGTTGCTGGGATTCTGGAAGATCCCAACCATCTTCGCCCACGGCCCGTATATAGATGTGGGCGCCGGCGATACGAAGCTCGAGCTGAACGCGTCAACCGGAGCGGCGCCGTTGAAATAGCTACTCGCGTTGAATGCGTTATGACCCCAGTCGTACTGGGCGGCAAGCTGCCAGCTATCGCCCTGATAGGAAACGGTCAGCGCGGATCGGACGATGTGTCCGTTCGCGCCGGCATTGAAAGCCAGCGGCGCAGACGAAGTCGCCGCCAGTGTGCGATCGGGCGCATAGGTATTGGGGTACGCGTATTGATAGAACCCGGTGAGCCCCAGCCCCTGGAACTGCGATTTTGCACCGAAGGGATACACGGAAACGCGGCCCATTACCTGCTTCGTGCTGCTGGCGTCATACTGCTTGTAGGTGCCGTTGTCGAAAGCGCCGACTTCGTAATCGATATACTGCTTCTCGTGGAACTTGATCGGTCCGCCGAGGCGCAGTCCAATCGCCGCCGAGCTTAGGCCCGCATAGTTCCATGGCGAAAGTGTGACGTAGCGGTAGCCCCAGAGATTTTCTTCCCAGGTGATAAATGGGTTCTGCTGGATGCCGAAAGTGAGTACATCTTCCTTGGCCGGTTCGAATCTCAGAACCTTTCTGAAAAAGGTCTTGTAATCGAGATATGCATACTTGATTCGAACGCCCTCGGAACCGTCGAGGTTTGAGTTAACGGCGCTCAGACGGCCGATCTTGTCAGGCTGCGCAGTGCCAAATTGCTTATAAAGCTCGGGCGTAAGCCGCAGGCTCAGATCCTCGCTCGGCGCGAATCGCGTATCGAGGTAGGCACGCGTGATATCGAACGAATTCCATTCGTTGTTGCCGGGACCAGGCGTGTAGATGTTCTCGAGGAACTGCGGGCCCCAGCCGGTATGCGTGTACATCGACCAGTCGCCGTAAACCAGGGTGCCGACGGAAATTTTCTTGTACCAACGGTCGCCGAAATCGCGCCATGCCGGGTACATGTCGGAAACTTCTTTCGAGATTTCGGCGTTCCACTGGCGCTGTTGTTCCTGCTGCGCTTCGAACTGCAGGGCGAGCGCGCGCTGCTGCTGAGCGAGTTGAGCCTGCGTCTTCGCCTCGATATCGCGCTCCATCTGGGTCGCGGACTTGATCTGGCCGAAGGTACCGAGCGGCACGCGTCCCGGTCCTGCCTCGGTATAGACGACCTTGGTTTTCGGATTCACGAAGAGGTTGATCGCAGGCGCCGCGGACTGCCCCCAGGCCCGCGTCGAGAGCATGCAAATCATCGCCAGCAGTAGAGCGGTTATGATCTGGCGAAAGGGCCGCGCAGTCGCAGCGGCCGGGTGTGGCAACGAATGATTTGCCATCGAAGAGACTCCTCATACTTCTGGAACCTCCGGATGTCCGGCCAGCTCGCGGTTTGTGCATCACGGCTCTCAGGCGCCGAATCCTTCCCCGGTTCAGCGCTCCTGCCAAAAAACCTCGCGCTAAAAGCGCGACGGCTTATCGAAGCGAAACTTTTCCTTGCGTTCGATCTGAACTACCCGGGAATCCTGGATTACGATCTCGACGGCTCCAAAGCGCACGCCGCGAATCGCGCTGGCGATGCGACTCAGGATCTCGTCCGCGCCGGGAGCATCGAATTCAGGTCTTCGGTCTATGCGCAGCTCTGGCTTCATTCCATCATCCCCATTGAGTCTATTTAGTTAGTAGACTAATGCTCCAAAAAAATTTTCAGATCGAATAGGCGAACGATTCCTTGCCGGTCACCGCCATCTCGACTCGATGCAGCATGTCGTCGAGCGTTGTCGAATCGAGAATTTTCGCGGTCGCGTCGCGCACCTCTTTCATCACCATCCTGATGCCGCAAGTGCGCTCGTCGCGGCACTCGCGGCACCGCATGTAAGCGGTCTTGCTCACGCAGGGCAGCGGGGCAAGCGGACCATCGAGAATCCGTACGATCTGCCCGACGCTGATCTGCCGAGGCGGGCGGCCCAGGAAATATCCACCCCCTTTGCCCTTCTTGCTCTGCAGAACCCCCTGGTTGCGGAGCTCGAGCAGGATGAGTTCGAGGAATTTCCGCGGAATCCCCTCGCGCTGCGCGATGTCCGAGATCAGCACCGGCCCCTGCCCATACTCCTTCGCCAGTACCATCATAGCCTTGAGCGCATACTTGGTCTTCTTCGAAAGCATCCTATCGGCTGGCTAGACTAAAAGGCTCCTCCTTCGCAGTCAAGGCTCCGGCGCAACTTTTCTACCGATTCCGCCGCTTAGTGATACTTGGCCATCAGTTTCGCGTAATTGTCGAGCATCGGCAGCACGGTATCGCGCGGCGCAGGCGGCAGCGCGAAGATGAGCCGCTCCATCCCGAGGTCGAGGAACTTCTTGAGGCTCTCCTCGCTGGGACCGACGCCGAACATCGACACCGACTTGTGCTTCGTGCCGGCCTTCTTTTCGGCCTCGCGCAGCTTGGCGATACTCGCGGAGAAATCAGCGCGCGGGAAGTTGATCGGCATCCATCCATCGCAATACTCGGCTACGCGCTCGAAGGATTTCGGCGATTGCGAGCCGAGCAGGACCGGCGGCCCGCCTGCCTGCACTGGCTTGGGATACGACCAGATGGGATCGAAGTTGACGAACTCGCCGTGGAACTCGGCTGCTTCGTTGCTCCAGATCTGGCGCATCGCGAGGACTTTTTCCTTGACGATTTTCCAACGGCGCTTGAACTGCGCGCCGTGGTTTTCCATCTCCTCGACGTTCCATCCGGCGCCAATTCCGAGCTCGACGCGCCCGCCCGAGATCAGGTCGAGCGACGCGACTTCCTTGGCGAGCGTGATCGGATCGCGCTCGATAACGAGGCATACGCCCGTGCCGAGCCGGAGCTTTTTCGTCACCGCTGCGGCGGCGCCCAGCGCCACGAATGGATCATGCGTATGCCAGTATTCCTTCGGCAGCTCGGTGCCGCCGGGGAACGGCGTCTTGCGCGACGCCGGAATATGCGTGTGCTCGGGAAAGAACATCGACTCGAAGCCGCGCTCTTCGGCCGCGACGGCGAGCTCGATGGGCTGGATCGCGTAGTCGGTGGGAAACATCGAGATTCCAAACTTGGCCATGGGTCGATCCTCCTGCGAGTCATCGTTTAGCGCTTTCGATTCATCGCGCGCAATCGCGGGCTGGGTGGAACCGTCGCTAGGCAGTCGGCAATGCGTCAACTAAGATTCAGGTGCCGACGATTCAGATGTGATCGCAACGCGATCGAGACCGAGGCAAGGAGACATTCGATGAAAGTCATCGTGGATTTGAAACTTTGCGAAGGGAACATGCGATGCCAGGAATCTGCGCCCGAAGTTTTCGAGGTTGGTGACGACGACAAGGCTCGAGTGCTGATCCAGAACCCGTCCGGCGCCAACCAGGAGCGGGTCAAGCTCGCGGCGCGGCTCTGCCCGCGCCAGGCGATCACCGTTGAGAATTAGCCAACAGGCCGTCGCCTCGCGATCAACGACAAGGCACAATCAGGCAGACAATCCGGGTTTCCGGAGCGAGCCGTAAATGCAAACCCAAGAGCATCAGTTCTCACCGAGCAACATCAACATCATCGGACCCGACCATTACGCGAAGAACGGGTACCCGCACGCGGAGTGGGCGTATCTCCGCAGGCACAAGCCGGTCTTCTGGTGCGAATGGCCGCACACCGATCCGTTCTGGGCGATCACCAAGCACGCCGATATCGTGCAGATCTCCAAGCAGCCGAAGCTCTTCATCAACTCGAAGCGGCTGCTGGTCTTCGTTCCCGATCAGCCCTCCGACGAAGAGCCGGTGCCGCCCTTTCGTCATCTGCTGAACATGGATCCGCCTGAGCATGGCGACTATCGCACGATCGTCAGCCGCCGCTTCACACCGCGCGCGGTGCGCGAGCTTCAGCCCGAGATCGAGCGCGTCACGCGCGAGGTCCTCGACAAGCTGGTGGGGCGCACCGAATGCGATTTCGTCATCGATATTTCGTCGAAGATTCCACTGGCAGTTATCGCCGAGCTGCTCGGCGTTCCGCATCAGGATTGGGACCGGCTGTTCCGCTGGACCAACCAGGTTATCGGCGGCGGCGACCCTGAGTTCCAGGAGGGCGGCTCGCAGGACGAGACCTTCGACCAGGCGCGGATGGAGCTTTTCAACTATTTCACCGAGATGGTGAACAAGCGCATCAAGAATCCGACCAACGACATCACCAGCATCGTCGCCAACTCCACGGTGAACGGCGGTCCGATGCCGCAATTCGAGATGCTCTCGTACTACCTGCTGCTCGTCGTCGCCGGCAACGAAACGACGCGCAACGCGACGACCGGAGGCCTGCAGGCGCTGATCGAAAATCCCGAGCAGTTCCGCCGCCTCCAGAAGGATCCGTCGCTGATCAAAACCGCGGTCGAAGAGATCGTGCGATGGACTTCGCCGGTCATCCAGTTCACCCGCACTGCCACCGAAGACACCGAGATCCGCGGCCAGAAAATCCGTGCCGGCGAATCACTCTGCCTCTTCTATCCGTCAGCGAATCGCGACGAGGAAGTATTCGAAGATTCATTCAAGTTCGACGTCGGCCGCACGCCCAATCCGCATGTCGCGTTCGGCATCGGCGAGCACTTCTGCCTCGGCGCCAACCTCGCGCGCCTCGAGCTCGAGGTGATCTATCGCCAGCTCATGGAGCGCCTCGAATACGCGGAGCTGAACGGCCCCATCGAGCGGCTACGCTCGAGCTTCGTCGGCGGCATCAAGCATATGCCGATAAAGTTCAAGCTGAAGCCCGCCGTGCAATAGCTCGACAGAGTGATTAGATTGAAAGGCCGGAGGGCGCGATGCTCTCCGGCCTTTTCTTTTGGCGCTTGCGCCGGGCTTGCGCAACGAACTTCTGTTCGAAGCGTCTCTTCCGCGTAACCTGGCGCGGTTTCTCAACATCGAATCGACGGCGGAAAAATTAGAACGATTTCGCCGGCGGAAAGAACGGAATCCGATGATTGCTATTCGCAAAGCTCCGGAACGGGGAAGGACCCACCTCGATTGGCTCGACAGCCGCCACTCGTTTTCATTCGGCGACTACCACGACCCGCAACAGATGGGCTTCCGCGATCTGCGCGTGATTAACGACGATCGCGTCGCGCCGGCCGGCGGTTTCGCAACCCACGGCCACCGCGACATGGAAATCGTTACCTACGTCCTCGACGGCGAGCTCCAGCATCGCGACAGCCTCGGTAACGGCTCGGTGATTCGTCCGGGCGAAGTGCAGAGGATGTCGGCGGGCACGGGAATCATGCACAGCGAATTCAATCCGTCGCGCGATAAGCCGGTGCACTTCCTGCAAATCTGGATCTTGCCGGAAAAAGCAGGGCTCAAGCCGGGCTACGAGCAGCGTTCGTTCGATCACGATTCGTCACGCGGCAAGTTTATCGAGCTCGCATCGCGGGATGCTCACGGCAACGAGCTCACGGTGCATCAGGATGTGGAGATTTCGGTTGCGACGCTCGCCGCTGGAGAATCGGTCGCGAAGCAGATCAAGCCGGGACGCTTCGGATGGCTACAGGTAGCGCGCGGCGCGGTCAGGCTCGGCGATTCGAGGCTCGGCGAAGGCGACGGCGCCGCCATCAGCGATGAATCAGGACTCGAGCTCAAAGCTCTCGAACCGGCGGAACTTCTGTTCTTCGACTTACGTTGAATTGAACATCAACTTGACGGCGGTGCTTCGCCGCGCCGCCGCCGCTGAGGATAGCGATGAACGACAACGAAACTTCAACCACAGTCGCATCCGTTGAATCACCAGCGGAAGCATCACGCTCGAATAACTCCGGCGCGCCGAGTTCAACACCGAGCTCGTATCGCGATTACGACAGCTCTCCGTTCGACTCCGGCGCGATATTGCCGGTGCAGTTCTTCGGCGCGCTGAAGAAGCAGGATGATCGCATCATCCCATATAAGCGGCTGCTGATGGCCGTGCTCGAAGACGCGGTGCGATGCTTCCAGGCCAATGTCGGCGCACCCAACGCTACGCGGCGCCGGCTCTTTTACGAAACCGACCAGTGGATTCAAAACGATTCCGCCGATGGTCCATTCTCATACGTCGCCGTGTGCGAGACGCTCGGCATCGACCCTGCGTATCTGCGCCGTGCGTTGATGGACTGGAAATCGCGGCGCATTGCCGGCACGGTGCGGCGGCCGCTGGTGCGGCGTTCACCGGTAGTCGTCACGCATCGCGTGAGCGCGCCGCGTGTGAGGAATCGCAAACCGCGGACTCGTCGCGCTAACTAGTGTCGCCTGCCGCGTCGCCGCAGATAGCGCCCGAAGTTCACTCCAAACCTTCGGAACAGCCATCGCCTTCGCATGGAGCGGGCGGAACGCTCGCTCCGTTGCATCACACGATCTTTCTTGCGCTGCTCGCCACTGCATTCGCGTCCAACGTCGGCACCTGGATCCAGGACGTTGGCGCGTCATGGCTGATGACCTCGCTCGCGCCGTCGCCCGTGATGGTTTCGTTGATCCAGACCGCGGTGAACCTCCCCTACTTCCTGCTGGCGCTTGTGGCGGGCGCGCTCGCCGATATTGCCGACCGCCGCCGCCTTCTCATCGTCGCGCAATTCTGGATGCTCGCGTCGGCGGGCACGCTCGGCGTCCTGTCGGTGTTTCATCTGACCACGCCGTGGATGCTGCTCGGACTGAGCTTCTCGCTTGGACTCGGCGCGGCACTCAACGGTCCCGGATGGCAGGCGATCGTGCCCGAGCTGGTCGAGCGCGACGAGATTCGCGAAGCGGTCGTGCTCAACAGCATGCAGTTCAATGTCGCACGCGGTATCGGCCCTGCGATCGGCGGCCTGATCGTTTCGGCGTGGGGCTCCGGCGTCGCGTTTCTCGCCAATGCTGCCTCGTTCATCGGCGTGATTGGCGTGCTGATGTCGTGGCGGCGCACGCCGAAAAAAAGCATGCTGCCCGCAGAGCGCGTCGCAGGCGCGGTGCGCGCCGGGCTGCGCTACGTTCGCTTCACGCCCGCGCTCAGAGCGGTCCTGCTGCGCTCGTTTCTATTCGCAATCGGCACCAGCGCGATGTGGGCGGTGCTGCCGCTCGTCGCGCGTGTCGAGCTCCATCTCAGTGCCACAGGATACGGAATCCTGGTCGCGTTTTTCGGCGTCGGCGCGGGAATCGGCGGATTCGTGCTGCCGATGATTCGGCGCGCACTCTCAATCGATTTGGTCGCGATGAGCGGCGGCGTGCTGTTCGCCGCCGTCAACGCAACTATCGCATCGACCCATGATGTTCACGTCGTGTGGCTCGCGACGATGGGCGCCGGCTTGGCATGGGTCGCCACCACGACAACATTCAACAGCGCAGCGCAGATGGCGCTACCGTCATGGGTGCGGGCGCGGGCGCTCTCGATGTACCTGCTCGTAATCCAGGGCGGTCTCGCGCTGGGCAGCGTAGGATGGGGCTTTCTGGCATCGCAAATCGGCATTCGCGGCGCACTCGATTACTCTGCTCTCTTCCTCGCCTGCTGTCTCACGTTCGTGTGGCGCTTCTCGATCAGCGATGCGGAGCATTTCGATCCGAAACCATGGGTGCACTGGCAGATGCCGGTGACGCATGAGGAGATCGATCCGCAACGCGGCCCGGTCGCGATCACGACCGAGTTCCGGATCGATCCGCGCCGAGCCGCCGAGTTCGAGCGCGCAATGCAGGCGCTCGCGACGATCCGCCGCCGCGACGGCGCGATGGCCTGGAGTATTTTTGTAGATATCGCCGACCCCGGCCGCTATCTCGAGACATTCGTCGTCGAAAGCTGGGGCGAGCACATGCGCCAGCACTATCGCCTGACCGTCAGCGATAGCGAAACGGAACTCTACGTCCGCTCCTTCCATACAGGCACCGAACCCCCAGTAGTAACTCACATGCTGGCGCCGCCGATGCGCTAGCGAATAGTCAGTCGCAAAGATACTCTGCAAATTCCAAATTGCAGATTGCACATTCCTTATCCCTCTGGTCCCCTCTCCTTATCTTAGGAGAGGGGACCGACAAACAAGGAAAGAGTGAAGAAATCAAGGAGGATACTTGAACCGACTATTCTATACGAAGGTAATACTTACTGAGCCGAGTGCACCGAAGCGGGCGATTATCGAATCGCCCGCTGCTACCTCGACGGCGCGGCAGAGCGCGCCCGGGATGATCACGCTGCCAGCATCCAGCGTCTGGCCGAACTCGGATAGTTTGTTCGCAAGCCAGGCGACTGGCTCCGCCGGATGGCCCAGCACTGCGGCGCCCACGCCTTCTTCGACCTTCGCGCCGTTCTTCGCGAGCGTCATCGCGATCACCGCGAGATCATGCGCCCGCGGCGATGTCCTCTGACTACTCAATACCACACGCGCCGACGATGCGTTGTCCGCGATTGTATCCGCAAGCGTGATTTTCCAATCGTGCAGCCGGGTGTCGATAATTTCGAGCGCCGGCGTTACATACTCAGTCGCACTAATGACGTCCTCGCGCGTAATTCCCGGCCCGCGCAGCTCGCGCGACAATACGAACGCGATTTCCGGCTCGACCCGCGGCAGCATCAACCTGGCGACGCTACATTCGGCGCCATCGCGAAGCATCATATCCTCGAATAAATGTCCGAAATCGGGCTCATTGACGCCGAACATCTTCTGCATCGCGATACTCGTCAGACCCACCTTGCGCCCGACGATCCGGCGGCCGTGCGCGACCGCCTTCTCCACGTTGATCATCTGGATGCGATAGGCGTCGGCGGGCGACAGCTTTGTCCCCGCCGTCGGCGCATCCGTGGCGATATGCTCGCACTCGGCGCGCTCCAGCCGATCGGCGATCTCTTTGAGGCGGGAATCTTCCACAGCATTACTCATTAGTCAGAAAATCCAGCACCAGGCGATTGAACTCCGCCGCCTTCTCCCACTGCGCCCAATGGCCGCAGCGCCCGAACACGTGCAAACGCACATCGGGAATCTGGTTCAGCATGATAAACGCATTGTCGAGCGTGATCGTTCGATCGTCGCGGCCCCAGATCAGCAGCGTCTTCTGCCGCAGGTTGTTGAGACTCTGCCACAAGGGCTCGGGCAGGACGGGCCGGCTCGGCGAGAAGATCGGATTGGCCAGAATTTCAGGTTGTGTGCTTGCCGCGAATCGTTCCTTAATCAACTCGTCAGTCAACTGCGACGAATCATAGACCATCACGTTGAGAAAGGCCTTGAGTTTCTCAATCGATGGCCCCGGCGGCATGTAGTAGCTAATCAGATGCTTGATGCCCTCGCTTGGCACGGGAGTGAATATCGGCAGGCTGCCGCCCGCGCCCATCATGACCAGCTTGTCGGCGCGATCGGGAGAATCAAGCGCGAGCTTTACCGTCGTCCCGCCGCCCAGTGAATTGCCGATAAAGCTGGCGCGCGGAATATCCAGCGCGTCCATCAGGTCGCGAATCGACTTGGAAAAGAAAGCGAACATCCCGCCTTCCATTTTCGGCTTGTCGCTTTTCGCAAAACCCGGTAGATCCGGCGCAATGACGCGAAAGTGCTCGGCGAAGAAGTCGATATTACGGCGATAGTTACTCCATCCTCCGGCGCCCGGACCGCCGCCATGTATCATTATGAGAACCGGGCCTTTCCCCGCTTCATGGTAATGCAGCTTGAGCGGGCCGGCCTGAACGAATTTGCTGGTACCTTCTTCAGTGAGCACCATAGTAATTCCTCTGGAGTATAGTTTCGTTCAGCCGGGCATCCCGGCGCGGCGATGGCCCCAGATGCTGGGCGCGTGATGCTTCTGGACGTGCCAAGTCGCGTCGTTGATTTCGCGCCCGCCCCATCCGTACTCAACTTCGAAGCCTGACGGCGTACGCATATAGAATGACAGCATGTGGTCATTCGTATGACGTCCGAGCGAGGCGGCAATTTCGATCTTGCGATCCTGCACCAGGTACATTGTCGAACCAACATCGTCGATCGAGCGCAGCTGCAACATGAAATGCAGCAGCTTCCGCGGCATCGGCAATGGAATCAGTGCGAGCGTGTGATGACGCGGATTGCAGTGCATGAAGACCATCGAGAACTTCATGTCGCCGAACTTCATTTCGATCGTATCGCTGATTCGGAAGCCCAGCCCTTCGCAATAAAATCGGCGGCTCTTCTCGACGTCTTGCGAGGCGATGACGATATGTCCGACGCCCTGCTCGCCGGTCACGAAGCCGCCAATCGGCCGCGGCGACTGGAAGGGATGCTCGAACTCGACCGAGGGTCCATAGAAAGCTTCACCGGTGATGCCGTTGGGATCGGTAAAACGGATCATCTCGGTGACGCGGCGTGCCGCAGCTTCGTCTTCCGGCGCCGTCTGCGATTCGACGCCGATCGAACGCAGCCGCTCGGCGACCTCGCGCAGCCCGGCCGCATCGGCAACTTCCCATCCCGCGTAGGCGAGATCGTCAGTATCGTCGCGATGGAGCGCGAAGCGATATGAGTATTCGTCCATTCGGAGCAGCAAACGATTCTCGTCGCTGGCAGCGCTCTTCTGCAGACCGAGGATCTCGGTCGCGAAAGTCTCCCAGCTTTTGAGATCCTTCACGCCAATTCCGACATAACCGAGGCTCTTGATCGCGTTCATCGTTCGTTCCTCCCTCGAGAACGACGTTGCAGACTGATTAGAGGTCGCGGCCGCCAGCGGCGTCCGTAAAACCGCGAATACCTATTCCGCCTTCGCAGATAATCACCCCGCCGGTGGCCGTCGATGAATTTTCATTCGACGCCAGCAATACATACGATCCCGTATAGTCACTCGGCGACGGCAGCTTGCCGAGCGGCAGTCCGCGTTCGACGACTTCCTTGAGCGGAATCTGCGCGATCGATCTTTCGGTCATATCGAGCGAGCGCGGCCCACGCAGATCGGTGGGAATCGCGCCCGGTGCGACGCCGTTGACGCGAATCTTGGGTGCCAGCTCGTATGCAAGCTGCCTGATGAGCCCGACGACCGCATGCTTCGAGGCCGTATAAAGCGGCCCGCCGCCGCATGGATAGAACCCGGCGTTGGAGACAGTGAAGATAATATTGCCACGCGTCTTGGCCAGCTCCCGATACGCAGCCTTCGCGCCGAGCAGGTAGCCTTTCACATTGACGCTGAAAAGCTCGTCGAAAGCCGCGCCGATCCGATCGTCAGGCAAATCGACTATCGATGCATTGAAGTCCCAGATCCCGGCGTTGCCGACGAAGCAATCAAGAAGACCGAATCGCGCGATCGTTTCGGCCACGGCGCGTTGATTATCCGGCAGCGAAGTCACGTCGCCCACGATTGCTATGGCGCGCTCGCCCAATTTTGACGCCACTTCCTCGCCGCGCTCACGCGATTTATCGAAGACGGCGACACGCGCGCCCTCATTTACGAAGCGCTCGACAATCGCGCGGCCTAGCCCCGAAGCGCCGCCGGTGACAATTACTATTTTGCTTTCGAGCCATCCCATAGTCAGTTATCCAGTTCGACGAGCACGTCGTCGCCCTCAACCTTTACCGGATAAGTTCGAAGCGCAACCGTCGCGGGCGGCGACAAGACCCGCCCGGTACGCAGGCAGAAGCGCGCTTCGTGAAGCGCGCACACGACTTCCTCCTCTTCCACGTAACCCTCGGAAAGAGAAAACTTTGCATGCGTACAAGTATCGTCGGTCGCGAAGAACTTATCGCCGACGCGAAAGATCGCGATCGGGTTGGCGCGCTTGATCTTGATTCCCGACTGGTCGGCGACCTGGTTCTTCTGACACACTTTCATCCACGCCATCGATTACTCACTAAAAGAAGAAACTGAGATTTCGCGCCATCAAGATGGCCTGATCGAGAATGATCGTGCGCTTCGCGACCTGGAATCCTGCCGCCGAATGCGCGCGGCGCAGCACGTCCTGCCGCATCCCCACGAACATCTCGAGCTCGCGCTCGAGCCGCGAACGATAGAGCATATAGTAAGAATCAACCTCGTATTCGCCGCTGCCCCGCGGTCGGATTACTACATTGCTGACCATGTGCCGCGTGCGCGACGGCGGATCTTCCGCCCACGCCATCCCGGTGTTGAGACGCCGAATACGCACGGCGATCGCACGTTTGTCTTCGTCGAAATACGCTGCCTCGTCGGGCGCGGAAAATTCCTTGTCGGCCTCGCGCTTCAGCCGGTTGTAGCGAGTCGGCATGTAGTAGTGCAGATCGTCCGCCAGCAGCTCGTACCATTGTTCGTAACGACGATCGTCAAGGATGCGCGCCTCGAGATATAGAAACTGCTCGATTTCCTGTTGCAGCTCGGGCGTGACGCGCTCAGCGGGCGCCAGCTTTGCCTCGGTCGTCACTGCGGCGCTCATCAACCGACCTCCGTTGAGATCAGCTCGGCCCACTTGCGATAGAACCCGCGCGCCGCTTCTTCGCCATAGACGTTGTTGATCTTTCCGGGAAACATCGGATCGTCAGTGCGCGCGTGGCCGAGGCCCATGCCGAGGTTGAGCTTCTGGCGGCGCGCGATGTGACCGCGCAGCACCTTCTGGATTTCGAGCCAGTTCTCGCCGTCGTCCTGCTCGAAGATTCCGCCCGCGCTGAAGGTGCGAAGCACGCCAGTGCGGATGGCATCCTTGACCTCGGGCGGAGCGTCGCGCTCGACGAGCGCCCACGCCCACACTTCAATTTCGCTCGGACCGCGCGGATGCCACACGCGCATTGTCTGGATCTGCGGCAGGAACGAGAACGTCGGGAACACCGTCATGTGCCCGCCATAGATTTTCTTGCCGCGAACTTCGCCGAGCCGCTCAGTCGCTTCGGCGCGAGCGGGACCGCCGTACCATCGTCCAGCGACAGGACCGTTGATATCGCCGACCGTGTCGGAATTCTCGGTAAAAAATCCCGTGCCGTGTCCATTGATCGAGCTGAATTGACTGCCGATGGTCGGCAAATGGCCGAGCGCCGGATCCGTTCCTTCCGGTAGCTGCGCGATGATCGCCGACAGATGACTATAGTCCGCATGATACATGTCGGAGCAGAACTGCTCGGCGGCGAATTTCCAGTTGCACTGCAGCACCCAGCGATGCATCCCGCCGATTACCTCAGTGCCGCCCGCGCTGCGATCCATGTAGCCGTCGAAGTACCAGCGCATGTCGCCGAGGTAATCGACGAAGCTCGGCGCTTCTTCATTCCACGTTCCGAACACGAGGCCCTTGTAGCTCTCGAGGCGCGGGACCTGGAGCGGACCCCATTGGCTCTTGTCGATTTCGTTGCGATAGCCGTCTTCCTCGTGCGGCACGGAAACGAGATTGCCGCCGATGTCGTAGCCCCAGCCGTGATACGAGCAGGTAAACGCGCGCGCGTTGCCGCAGTCCGCGCGGCAGATGCGCATCCCGCGATGGCGGCATTGGTTGAGGAAGGCGCGAATCGAGCCGTCCTTCTGCCGCACCACGAGCACGGGATCCTCGGCCATGTAGGTCGAAAAGAAATCGCCCGGCTTCTTGAGCTGACTTTCGTGACAGAGGAAAAGCCACGAGCGCGCGAAGACGCGTTCGAGCTCGAGTTCGTAAATGTCGCGATCGCAATAGATACGCGGATCGAAACGGCCGCCGCGATCATCGACCAATCCACGCAGGAACTCCGGCGACATCGCGCCGTGACCATTCGCAGCCGCGCCGTTCTTCATCGGACCTCCACGCCGCGAGCACCGGCTCGCGCTGGCGCCGACTTTCATTGAGGAAAGTCCAATTCGCCAGAACCCCCGTAGCGCAGCAGGTCCGGACTGTCAAAGCCCAAACGGACTAGATGTTTCAGTCTCGCGCGGCGGCAACCAGTTCGTTCTGCTCGAGCCCGAGCATCTGATCGATCCGGTCGATAGTGACGTCGGGCGTCGGATATTTGCCGACCTCGTCGGGATCGAGCGCGTAATGGCCCTGCCGCGGAAACACCGTGGTGACGCGTTTGCCCCAGAACTTCTTCGCCGCGTCGAGAATACGAATCTTGTCATCGACGAGAATGTAGTGATCGGCCGGATAGCGATTCTCGACGTCGTCGAATTCCTTCTCCTTGTGAATATAGATCAACACGTTGCCATCGACCGCCTCGCGCAGACCCGAGCGCTCGACCTTGTGCGGTTGAAAAACCACGTCGCCGTCGCTGAGGATCGCCACTAAGGCAGTGCGCCGGAACTTCTCGAGCACGTCGAGCGAGCCGGGCATGAGACGGTTGGCAAAATGATAGTTCACCAGAAAATACGAAACGGCGACGATATGAAAATCACGCGGATACTGAATTCGATAGCGCTGCAGCGCGCCCAGGTAATCGGCGTATCCCAGTTCGGAACGCAGACCCTCGAAGTACTTCCAGTATTCCTGCTTGCGCTCGGCGCCGATGGAAAGCTCGAGATGCTTCATCAGATCGGCGGCGACGCGATCGTTGTCGAGCAGCGTGTTGTCAACGTCAAAGAGATAGACGACCACGTCCGACGCCATGGCGAATCCTCCAATGCGATCTTTCCGGTGCGGCGCGGCTGTGCCAAGCCCCGCGCGATTCAGGCGACGCGCGGAATCGGCGTGGCGCCATGCGCGCTCGATTCATAACACGCCTCGACCAGTGCCATGGTGCGAATCGCGTCTTCGACGCTCGACACGAGCGCGCGATCTTCTTCCGCCACGAAGCGCTGCATGTTAGAGATCGGCCCTTCGAACGCTTCGAGAAACCACGATCCGCGAAGCGGGACGTTCATCCATTCGCCGCCAGTGAACGCAACCTCGAGCGTGTCGGGCTCGCCCTTCGGATAGTTCAGGTTCACACCCATCCTAGCGATCGCGACACCGCGTGTACCTTCGAGCTTCAGCTCGCACATTGCATGGCGCGCACCAAACCGATGCGCATGATTCGTCGCGAGGCTCGCGCGCACCGTGTCGCCGTAGTCCAGAATGATCGTCGTGCGCGTGTCGGCGTAGTCGGGCATCTCAGGATGCCGCACGCCCTTGCAATACACGCCGCGCGGCTCGCCGGCGAGATGCCGAATCAGATCGAGGTAGTGAATCGAGTGCATCAGGACCTCGAGCCGCGGTACGCCCTTCAGAAACGCCCAGTAGTTCCACGGCGTGAAGAGATTGAGGCGCACCTCGATATCGAGCAGCTCGCCGAGCGCTCCACGATCCAGCAAGTCCTTGAGCGCGAGCATGTTGGGCGCGAATCGAAGCTGGAAGTTAATCGCGGCGCGCAGCTTGCGCTCGCGGCAGAGCGCAAGAATCCGGCGCGCATCGTCGAGGTCGCGTCCCATCGGCTTCTGGATCAGCACCGGCGCACCAGCCGGAATCTGCTCGAGAACAGACGCGATCGCAGCCGGCGGAACGGCGACGTCGAAGATCATATCGCGAGCTGACGCGGCCTCCGCCAGCGATTCAAAAACCCGCGGAATCTTGAACGTCGCGGCACGCTCGCGGGCCGCATCGTGATTGAGATCGAAGATACCGGCGACATCGAATCCGAGCCGCGCATAAACCGGCAGATGCGCATCGCGCACGATACTGCCCGCGCCGATCACGACGATCGCCCGCGGCACCGATGCCCGCGACCAAGCCTGGCGCAGCGCGCCCAGCTCGATTTCAGATGCGTTCGTCATTGATGGCGGCGATGCTACCATGCGCCGCGGAGGAAGCGATCATGGCGCGCACCATCACGAATCTCACCGTCCGCGACATCAGGACTCCGACCTCGCGCACGCTGGCCGGCTCCGATGCGGTGCATGTCGATCCCGACTACTCGGCGGCCTACGTCGTGCTTAAAACTGATGCGGGCGATGGACTCGAAGGCCACGGCATCACGTTCACTCTGGGTCGCGGCAACGAAGTCGTCGCGGCGGCGGTGCGCGCGCTGCAGCATCTTGTCATCGGCGCGACACTGGAATCGATAACCGCAGCAATGGGTGCCTTCTGGAAACGGCTGACCTTCGAGAGCCAGCTTCGATGGATCGGTCCCGAAAAAGGCGCCGTTCATCTTGCGACCGCCGCGATCGTCAACGCAGTCTGGGACCTGTGGGCGAAGGCCGAGGGCAAACCGGTGTGGAAGCTCGTCGCCGATCTCACGCCCGAGCAATTCGTCGGGTGCATCGATTTCCGCTACATCACCGATGCGATCACTCCCGGCGAAGCAATCGAACTTTTGCGCCGCAACGTTCCGACGCGCTCAGCGCGCGAAGCCGAGATGCGCAAGAACGGCTACCCGGCCTACATCACTTCGGCGGGATGGCTCGGCTATCCGGATGACAAGGTGCGCGCGCTATGCCGCGAGTCGATTGCGGCGGGATGGACGCGGTTCAAGATCAAGGTGGGACGAAATTCCGAAGAGAATGTGCGTCGCACCGCGATCGTGCGCGCGGAGATCGGCGACGACGCGTGGCTTATGATGGACGCCAACCAGGCGTGGGACGTGGGCGAAGCGATCGCATACATGGAGCCGCTCAAGCGCTACCGGCCGCTGTGGATCGAAGAACCGACGAGCCCCGATGATATCCTCGGCCATGCAACGATTCGCCGCGCGATCAAGCCGGTGGGGGTCGCGACCGGAGAGCATGCGGCCAACCGCGTCATCTTCAAACAACTGATGCAGGCGGGCGCCATCGACTTCTGCCAGTTCGACAATTGCCGCCTCGGCGGACTAAGCGAAGCGCTGGCGGTTCTCCTGATGGCAGCGAAGTTCGGCGTGCCCGTTTGTCCGCACGCCGGCGGCATCGGATTGTGCGAATACGCGCAACACGTTTCGTTGATTGACTATATCTGCGTGAGCGCTCGACTGGATAATCGCGCGATCGAGTTCGCCGATCACTTGCACGAGCATTTTATCGATCCCGTCACGATGCGGGACGGAAAGTATTTTCCACCGAACAAGCCCGGGTTCAGCATCGAGATGAAACCAGAGTCGCTCGACCTGTTTGAGTACCCAACAGGCAAAGAATGGAAGGAATAGCTATTCGAGCGCGAATACTAACTTCATTCGCGCCCACCATTCTCCTGGTTGTGCGTCAGGCACCGGCTCCTGCATCGAGGCCATCAGGTCCTGCCATTCCTTGATGCGCGCGATCGAGGCCTCGTAGCGGGGGAAATCGCGTTCAGGCTCGAACTCGTCTTTCGTTTCCATATACATGAAGAGCTGGCGTCCGAGCAGGAAGATCAGCATTCGCTGGATGCCGATCGATTTCAGCCCGTGTTCGACTTCCGGCCAGACAGCGGCATGATACTCAACGTACCGCGCAATCACCGCCGGATCGTCCTTGAGCCTGATCGTCTGCCCGTAGCGCTTCATCAGAAGACCAGCACCCCGCCGTCGATTGGATATGCCTGTCCGGTGATGAATGAGGCTTCGTCGGAACAGAGATAAAGCGCAAGTGCCGCCACTTCCTCAGGCGTGCCCATTCTGCCGATCGGCTGATACTCCGACAGCGTCTTGAACATTTCCTGCTCGCGGCCTGGATAGCTACTTCGCAAGTAACCATCGACGAACGGAGTATGTACCCGAGCCGGGCAAATACAATTACAGCGGATGCCCTGCTTGATGTAATCGACCGCCACCGAGCGCGTCATCGTGAGCACTGCGCCTTTACTCATCGAATACGCGAAACGGTCAGCCAGACCGATGAGCGAAGCGATCGACGCGAGGTTGAGAATAACACCTGCTCCCGCTTTCGACATCATCTTCACGCCAGCCTGCGAGCAGAGGAAGACGCCTTTGACGTTGACCGCATAGACTCGATCGAGGTCGGCCTCGGTCGTTTTCTCAACGTTACCGACGTGCGCAATACCGGCGTTGTTAACGAGAATGTCGAGTCGCGAGGCGGCGCGGCCAACCTGCTCGAATGCCGATGCGACCGAATCCGCGCTGGTGACATCGCACTGGACAACGGTCGCGGCGCCATCCGCGGCCTTGATCGCATTCGCGGTCTCCTCGGCGCCCTTCAGGTCGTGCTCAAAGATGAAGACGTGAGCGCCGGCTGCGGCAAACGTCTTCGCGATCGCCTGGCCGATTCCGGAGCCCGCACCGGTCACAACAGCCGTCTTACCTTCGAGTCGAAACACGATCAGTTCTCCCGGGCGAAACACTAGGACAGAGATCGCCAGCCTGACAACGCTTACTGGTCCGATTCATTTTGCGATTGTAATTGAGACTAGCGTCAACTAGATTTTTTTGGCCGAACTGGGGACAAGGCCAATGGAAATCGTCGAATCGCAAAGCGGACAACCGCAACCGCGTCGCATGAGCGCCGAGCGCCGCCGTGAGCATCTGCTCGACATGGCAGCTTCGATTATTCTCAATGAGGGCTTCGAGGCGCTTACGATGGAAGGGGTATCGGAGCGCGCGGGGGTCAGCAAAGGACTCGGTTACGCGTACTTCGAGAATGCCGACGATCTCGCGCTCGCGCTTTACGATCGCGAAGTCTCCGAGGTTTATGAACGCATCGAGCGCGAATCGATGCGCCACGATTCGTACGAACAGCGCGTGCGACAGGCGGTGCGCACGTACTTCGATCTCGTTGCGACGCGGGGCGTGCTGCTGGCCGTCCTCCAGACGCGGCTCAGCGGCCGCAAGGGACGCCGCACCCGCCGCGAGCGGCTGCACCGTTTCATTGGATTCTGGGCGGATCAGATCCAGCAGGAGTTCGGCGCGCCACGTCCGGTGGCGGAATCGATTGCCGCAGCGACGCTGAGCGCTTCGGACACGTTCGCGCGCGGATGGGCGGCACATCGGCTGAAGCGCCGCGAGATCGAGCGCGTGTGCAGCGACTTTCTGCTCGGCGCCGCGCGCGGCTCGCTCGGCACGCCGGCTGCGCAATCGAATCACGCGCGTAAGAAGTAACCCGCCGCTATCGCTCCGAACTGACTTCTTCGTCGCCGGGCGAAGCAGTTCCGCGGACCGTGAACTCCACCTTATCGAGTGCGTGACCTGAATCACTCTCGAGCACGAGCTTGTGTGCTCCCGCCCGCGGCTCCCACATACATGAAGATGCTGTAGCGCAAACGATCCGGCCATCGAGCTTCCATCGCGCATGCTCGGAACCGCGTCCTGCTTCGAAGCTCACTCGTTGTTGATCGTGTGGAATATCAGGGTCGAACGCGATGATCGATCCATCTGCGGGGGACTCGATTCGAGGCAGATCGCGATCCAGCTTCGCGCGCGACGCGACGGGCTCGGTGCCGGCGAGAAACCATTCCTCGCGGGGTGCCTCGACCGCATCGGCAAATTCAACTCGCCGCGCGACGACGCCGGCGGGCGCGTGGATTGCGCCACTGCCGTAGCGGTCGTGCAGGTAGTTCATCACGTCGAGCCAGACCGGCGCGGCACCGGTGATTCCGGTCACGTCGCGCATCGGCGCGCCGGTGACATTGCCGACCCA
The DNA here is from genome assembly GCA_035508495.1 of Candidatus Binataceae bacterium. Taxonomy (NCBI): domain Bacteria; phylum Candidatus Binatota; class Binatia (SeqCode); order Binatales (SeqCode); family Binataceae (SeqCode); species Binataceae bacterium (SeqCode). Next base: position 148,714 of record DATJMX010000040.1, on the reverse strand, counting down.
TACTCCGACCGTGAACCGATCGGAGTAGCCGGCGCACCAGTTGTCACGCATGTCCTTGCTGGTGCCGGTTTTGACCGCGCTCCAATAGCGAGTCGCGAGGCTGTTTTCGAGACCGAATGTCACGCTGCGGCTGGCGCGATCGGCGAGGACATCTGAGACGACGAAAGCTGCCGCGGGTGAATAGATCCTCCGCGACTGCGGCGCCGGCGCAGCGGCGGTCAAGCGGAGCGGCGACCACGTTCCGCCGTCAGCGAGCGTTCGATACGCGCCGACCAGCTCCCATAGCGTTACATCTGCGGAACCCAGAGCGAGCGAGGCGCCGTAGAAATCGCCCGGCTCGACCACGCTGTCCATTCCAAGATCGTTAAGATTCGCGGCGAACGCGTCGACGCCGACCAGCGACGCGGTGCGAACCGCGGGCAGATTGAGCGAAGAGGCCAGCGCTGTTCTCATTGAGACAAGTCCGCGAAACTGATGGTCATAGTCAGCGGGGCGGTAGAGACCGCGCTCCTCGGGCAATTCGAGCGGAGTATCCTCGACCAGCGAAGCGGCGGTCAGAAAATGGCGGTCGATAGCGAGCGCGTAGAGAAACGGCTTGAGTGCCGAGCCCGGCTGGCGCGACGCTCGCACCCCATCGACCCACGGCGCGCCGGAAGTGTCGCCGGCGCTGCCGACGTAGGCCCAGACTTCGCCGCTGGCGTTGTCAACGACAAGCGCCGCGCCGTCATCGACGCCGCGATCGCGAACTTCGGACACATGCCGCTTCAGAGTTTCGGCGGCGAAGCGTTGTAGCTCGGAGTCGAGAGTGCATCGCGCCGAGAGTTGACCGGCCGTCAGCATCCGCTCCGCGACGTGCGGCGCCAGCGTGACGCGCGCGAACTCACGCGTCGAATGCGAGTAAACGCGATCGAGTGCCGCGTCAACTTCAGCTTGCGACGGCGCATCGGCGCCCAGCGCGGCTAGCAGCTTGAGCGAGCGGCGCGCAACTGCTGCGCGCCCGGCGTTAGGCGCGCGCACCAGGGCCGCCATCACGATTCCCTCTCCCGCGTTCACTCCGTGTGGAGCTTTGCCCAGCATCACGCGCGAGGCAGCGTTGATACCTTCGAGCTCGCCGCGCCAGGTAACGAGGTTCAGATAGGCCTCGAGGATCTGCGCCTTGCTCCAGGTGCGCTCGAGTGCGAGCGCGCTGCGGATTTGCTGGAGTTTCTGCATCGCCGAGCGACGGCCGCCGCGACCGAGGCTCGGATCGATCATTGACGCGACTTGCATCGTGATCGTGCTGGCGCCCCGCGTTCGGGCGCCGAGTAAAGCGTGCATCCCGGCGTTGCCAATCGCTCTCGCGTCAACGCCATCATGATCGTAGAAGCGGCGATCCTCTGAAGCGATCACGGCGCGCAACAGCGCCGGCGATATTTCATCGATCGGCGTCCACGCGAGACGGCGGCCGTGCGAATCAACCCGGCGCTCGTAGAGCGGATCGCCCTTGCGATCGAGAAGCTGCGCGTCGGACGGACGCCATCGCGCGCGAACCTCGTCGAACGGGGGCGGTGCATCCGGCGCGCTCGCAAACCAGGCACATCCGATGAGGGCGGCGAGGATCGCGACGATTACTATTCGCGCGCGCATCTACTGACCCACCGTGAATGGATTATTGGGCAACTCACCGAGCATCTCCGGTTCATACAGCGCCCCGACATGCGTGGGCGGGAGCTGAAACGTGCCGATCTGGTTGAGCCGGATCGTGTACTCGATCTCGAACGTGCCCTTCGGCACATACGAGTAATACGCGCGAAAACCGCTGAACGCGCGCTCGGTGTAGTCGGGCCACAGGTAATTTTCGTTGTTGAGGTTTTCGGTTGCGGTCGCGATTTGCGATTCGCGCGCGAGCCCGATTCCGAGATGCGACGCGCCCGCTGGAATCGGGTCGTCGATCACCACCCAGGTCATGTCGGTTTGCGCGTCAATCTTGAGATGCACACGCGCAAGGTCGCCCTGCTTCCATCCGCCCGCGTGCGTGCTGTCCACTGGTTTGATCGTTTTCGTGATCGTGAAACCGCTGGTGAACGGCGCTTTGAGCGGAATCGCGGCGCTGGTCCTGATCTCGACCCATGGGCTCCCAGAGCCAGCGTGAGTGATATCGAGATTCGCCAGCGCGGGCGGCCACGGAAAATCGAGCGTGCCGCCCTTCGGATCGTGAGCCCAGTCGAGCTTGTTTGAAACCGTTCCGAGCGACGCCGTGGTCATGCCCGCGACCGGTGTCGACTCGAAAACTTGTGCGAACTTGTTGATTGCGAGCGTGCCCCAGGCGTTGGTGACCGTTCCCTGCCACGAGCCCTTGTCCTGCATCGCGAGTGCACCTCGCATGATCTTCGGCAGATCGTCGGACCACGTTTTCGCATCGAGGGCGACGAGCATCATCCGCACCATGTTGTCGGCGGGCGAGACCATCAGCCACCACAGGTCGTTGCGCGGGTCGCTCGACAGATGCATCGCCGTGCCCTGCTCGTTGAGGCGCGCGCGCATGATGCGTTCGGCTTCGTCGAGCCGCTCGGCGCGTTTGGGAATCCCTTGCGTGCGCTCGAGGATGCTCCACCAGTCGATCACCGCAGAGTCGGGCCACAGGTTCGGCTCGATATGGACGCTGCTGAGGAGCGAGCTGTCAGCCTTTCCATAGCGCGAGAGCGCTTCGATCGCAGCGAGCTTTCTCAGCGGCAGATCGACAACAGCAAACGGTTCCTGCCGCGCAAGTTTTCCTGCGACGAAATTCGAGAGTCCCGATTGCGATGATGACAACACGTCACCAGGAATCATCAGGCCGGCTTCACTTGCGATCGCGAGCACATAAGAGGTCAGAACGTCGCTGCCTTCCTGCATCGTCGGGAAGTATTTCAGTAACCCATCGCCGTCGGTGTACGACGGCAGGTCGGCGATGATGTTCTTCCACATCTCGGCGTCATGCAGTGCGATCGCTCGCGAGACGCGCTGCTCGAGGCAGATGTACGGATAGGCGCGCATCCAAGCTTCGATCGAACCGAGGCCGGCGGTGAGCGTCGGGCTCAGCCGGACATCGACGCCGCCCTGGTTCGGCACCGCATCGCTAGGCACTGCGACTGGTTGTGAAATCGGCTTGTCGAGTTGTGTCAGCGTGGCCTGCCAGGTACGGACCGGCACCGCGGGAATGATCTGTTGCGAGATCAGCAAATGGTCCTGCGGGCCCGACGCCGCGAGCGCATCGACTTTGTACTTCAGCGTCGAGGGTCCGAACGGCACCGCGACGTGCCAGTCGATCGTCTTGCCGTCGCCGGGACCGAGCGTGATCTTCTGCGGCGCCGGCTTCGCGGCGAGGCCTTCGACAGCCGCGGCAACATTCACATCGAGCGGACCATCCGAGGCATTGCGCACCGTGAACTCTGCCGCAAACGAATCGCCGTTGCGCGCGATCGGCGAGACGCCCGAGAAAAGCTGAAGATCCTGGGTCGAGCGAATCGACGATTCGCCCGTGCCGAACTGGCCCGTGCCGCCCGCGGCAATCGCGACGATCTTGAAGCTGGTCAACGAATCGTTGAGCGGCACCTCGACGTCGGCGTCGCCATTCGCATCGAGCGCGACGGTTGCTTTCCACAGCAGCAGCGTGTCGAAGAGCTCGCGCGTGATCGCGCGGCCGCCTCCACCGCCGGGCGGAATTGCCTTCAGGCCGTAGTGACGGCGTCCGACCACCTGCATCTCCGCGGTCGAGGTGTCGACCTGGTACGGCCGCTGATCCATCATCGCTTCGAGCAATTTCCAGCTCGTATTCGGCATCAACTCGAGCAGGCCTTCGTCCACGGCCGCGATCGCGATAGTGCTGCCCGCCGGCGGAGCGCTGCCGTCGAAATTTCGCACGGCCACTTTCACATGAGCCTTGTCGCGCACGTGATAGACGAGCTTCTCCGGCGTGACGTTGACTTTCAGTTGATGGTCGCGCCAGCCGACGCGAATACTCGAGATACCGAGCTTGAACGCGGGCTTGCCGAGATCGACCATTGCGGTCGGCTGAATTCCCGCGATTCGTCCACGCACCGCGAGCACCGACACAAAGACGTTGGGCGCGTAATCGCGCACCGGCAGCGTCACGACGGGTTTGCTGGTCGAGAGGCGCAAGACGGTTGCGGCGAGGATTCCTTCACGCTCGACGGTAACGAGCGCGGTCGCCTCGCTGAACGGCATCCGCACCTGGAAGCGCGCCGTGTCGCCGGGCTGGTACTCGGGCTTCTCGGCGAGCACGTCCATGCGATCGTCTTCCTGACCGGAGAACCACATCCGGGAGCCTTCGATATACGCGCTGGTGTTGGCGACGCTGGTGTGGCCGCTATCGTCGGTAACGGAGACCTGCACGATCGCCTCGCCGGTGAGGCCAGGCTTGGCCTGACAAGTGTAAAGCCCGCGGATGTCGGTCGTGCCCGAGCATAACGGGCCGACGCGCTTCACCTCCTCGGTATTCTCATAGGCGTAAAATCCGCCAATCAGACGCTTGCGGTAAGTATAATATTTTCGGGTCAGCACGATGGCGCTGATCGCGACCCCGGACGCCGGCTTGCCGTTGTCATTGACGGCGGCGAGCTTGGCGCTGACCACGCCAGGCTCCGAGGCCCAGTCTTCGACGCGCACGCCGGCCAGCAGCTTCGCGGGCCAGATCGTCACGGTGTTAGAGACCGTCTGGGTCTCGCCGTTGGGATCGCGGAACTCGAGCTCCGCGCGCACGTCCTGCGGCACGCTGGCGGGCGGAATATCGGTGATCACCGTGCGCGCACCGCCCGCCGCGTCGAGCGTCAGGTCTTTGCGCTGATGGACACCCGGCTGAGCCTCCGGCGGCCCTTCCATCGAGGTATCGGTTTTCTTGATCCCTTCCTTGACGGCGCCGTTCGCAAACGTGAAGTCCTGGAAATCCGCAAAGCTCGCGAGGTTGGTGTTCGAAACCTGGCTGCGCAAGATCACCGGCAGCCCCCTGGCCGCACCGCCTGACAGATAGTTAGCGCTCACGTCGATCGGCACCTGCGTCACGCTGACCTCAGGTGTCGCGGGGACTTTGATCGCCGCCTTCATGAGTGGGATACGAAACTCCTGGACCTGGAACGATCCCGATTGAAGTTCGGTGCTCGAAGTATCAGCGTTCGGATTTGGCGATGCGGTCGGACTCGCCGATTTTGTGCGAGCGAGCACCACCTGGTACTCGCCGAGCTTGGCATCTTTCGGAATTGCCCAATCGGTCGCGGCGGTGCCGTCTTCGCTCCACGTAAGATCGAGGTCGTAATGCTGATCGCCGCCCGCGAAACGGATCGAAACGGTGTCGGGCATCTTGTCCGGCGGCGGCAGGGCAAAACCGTCGAGCGTCTGGGCGCGGATGAAATGCTTCATGTGCACGGTCTCGCCGGCGCGCAGCAGCGTGCGGTCGAAAACCGTGTGCGCGTTGAATGGCGACGATTGGTAGAAGCTCGGCAGATGGAAGCGCCACGATTCGATGCCGTTCTTCCAGCTCGAATGGACGAAGCTGTAATCCGCGCCATATTGCGCGACGACCAGCACGCCGCTGGTGAGATTCTGCAGGGCGAGGTTCTGATCGCTGTAGAATTCGGAGCCGTTGTCCGAGTTGGATTGATCGCAAGTGGGCGGATTGTCGAGCGCGTCGAGCTGCGGCACGAGCGCGAGGCCGCGATAGTCGGTGCGTCCGCTCCAGATTTCAGCGCCGTGGCAGTCGGCGATCTTCACCCTGGCGCCTTCGACCGGCTTGGCGTTTTCGAGCTCGGTCACCCAAACCAGCGAATTGGCCTTGCCCTGTTTGAAATGAACCGCGAGGTTGGTGACGAGCGCCGCCGCAGGAACGTACATCGCGCGCGGCGGATCGAGCAGCGCTGCGCCCAGATGCTCGCTTTTCAGCTCGACCACGTAGAGCCCGCGACGCTTGAGCGGGATGCCCATGACTTCGAAAGCCTTGGGGCCGTTAGGCTTGGGGATGTCGAACGAAGTCTCGCCCGCGTTCTCGTCTTCGAAAACCGACTTCGAGCGTTTGGCCGCCGCGACCCGGCCGAGCCAATCGAGAATCTCCCTGGGATCGGGACCGGGGACGCGCCAGATCGTCGCCTCGACGCGCGTAATCAAGTTGCCGAGCGTGCCGGTGCTGTTTTCCGGATCGGCGACTTTGAGCTGGCTGCCGTGAATCTGCGCTTCGAGATTGCGCACCGTGATTGGCAGGGCGGGATCCACCGATTCGATAATTCCGAAGCGCGACGAAAATTTCGCGAGCGGCGGAAACTGATCGGTGGTGACCTCGTAGGGAAACTTCGATGCGTCGATCAGCTTACGGCCCGATTCGTCGGTGAGATTCGGCGGCAGCACGACCTTGTAGGCAGTCGATTCCTTGAACGGCGGCTCGAAATCGACGTCGCTGGTTTCGTTGGTGTTGTCGTCGCTGATCTTGGGCGCGATTCGCGCGCCGTCGGGCGCAACGAGTGCGATCTTGCGCGCAAGATCCGTCGTGATGTTATCGGTGAAGTGCACCGTGATCGGCGTCAGCGGAATGCATCCGGCCTTGGCGTTCTCACGCTCGCACCTGACCTTGGCGTTGAACGCCTTGCGCACGGTGTAGTTGAGCTCCTGATCGTCGCTGGTCGCGATTCCGCTGGTCGATTTGATCCCTTTACCCCACACCAGTTTGACGGTGGCCTCGGCGGGAAAGGTCTGGCGCGCCTGGAGGATAACGAACGGCCGCTTCGCGATCGCATTCTGGAAGCGCTTGGCGAGGAGGTTGTAATTCGCTCCGCTCATGACCGTGACGCCAATGTTCTCGGCGATTCCCGATACGCTGAAGCTGGCATGACTGGGGATCGTCGATTGATCGACGGTGGTGTCGAGCATCAGCACGAACGCCTGCTGCTCGTCGATCGCGTTGCTGTCCATCCACGGGCGAGTCTCGATGACCGACGGGCCGCCGGTGTCGAATTGAAACGGCGGCGCGCTCGCGACCGGTTGCCCCGCGAGAGTCTTAAGCCCGCTCCGCAGCGTGAAAGTGCATTGCACGCCGGCCGGCAAATCCTGCTTGAAATCAAACGACCAGTTGAAACTGTCGATCCAGCGCGCCGCGCCCTTCTGCGGACAATCGATGGCGAACGGTGAAACGCTGACGCGCGGGTCGCCCAGCGGAACCATCGGCTGCGAAAAGCGCGCCGTCACCTGGCGGACTTCCTTGATCGTGCCGGTTGGCGAAAAGCGCACGACTGAGGCGGCCTCCGCATGCGCGCGCAGCGGTGCGATTAAGATCAGCAGCGATGCGAGGATAAAAGCGCAAGGTATACGAACAGTTCGTGAGGTCAGGCGCATACCCATGAGAGATCTCCCCCGTGATCGAAACGCGAAAATTCCGCGCGGCGAGGATGCCGCGAAATCAGGCCATTGTCGTGGGAACAGCGTGCGACGCTCGGTCATGCGATGGGCGGCGCACTGTCGCATCAAGTCAGGATTGCTGGTTCGTTTTGGCGGGTTGTTGGGGCGGTGGGAGCTCGCGAACGGCAGCCGCGATCTCGGTGCTTAGCTGGCCGACGGCCTTGCTGAGCGCGGCCGCGCCGGCCCCGTCACCTTTTGCTACGGGCTGGCTTATATTCATGTCGCTGCTGTAGAGCGTCTTGTGCGTGACGGGATTCCTGATCGCCCAACGGCCCGAGAGAACTGCCGTGCCGGCCGAGTTGGCCTCGAAGCGATAGACGTAGATCTCAACCTGGTAGTCGGGCAGCGTGGCTGTAAACCACGGAAACTGCACGATCTGTTTGGGGCTCAGCGTGCGCGAGAGATCTTCAGTAAGCGTGCGGGTGAAGTTCGCGGAAAGCGGCTCGGCCCATCGGTCGACCGCCGATACGTCCATTTCAGTGGGGCTGGTGCGAATCACGACCGCGTTCCGGTCCAGGTACGACGGCATGTTGACCGGTCCGAGGCCGAGCACGATCGGCAGCGGCGGCTGCGACGTGGCCGCATCGACCGGCGTCAATGTGTAGAACTTCGATCTGTCAGGTTGCGGCGCAAGCACCGGGCCGCATCCGATAACCGCACTGCTCAGCGCGACCGCAATGATAGCGAGTATGTTGAGGCGTAGGTTCATTGCGAATCCTGGACGTAGGATCTCCCTCTGATAACGGAGCTTGGGTTGCGTTGCAGATAGTCGGCCAGTTCGCGCATCGAGCGCGCGGCTTCACCAATCTGAACCAGGGTCTGGTTAAGCTGGTAGGTCAACGGCGATGCAGGATCGAAGGTCTCCTGCACGCTTTCGAGCGCCTCCTGCGCCTTGACCATCGTCACGTTGGCGTTTTGTGAAGTCTCGTTCAGGCTCCTGGCGAGCGGCCCGGTGCGCGAGTTCAGGTTATCCGCAAGCTGTCGGAAGCTTACTGCTGTCGTGCTGAGTTCGGCGGAGGCCTTGGCGAGGTTGGCCATCGTCTCCTGCAATTTGGGCGAGGTGACAACGGCGGTTATCGCATCGACGGAGCGATTAAAGTCGTTCAGGAACTTGTCGAAATCGATTTTACGGAGCTTGTCGAGCAGTTCCGTTGCGACAGATTGCGCCTGTTCGAGAGTCGTCGGCGAGGTCGGGATTTCGACCCAGCCGGTGTTGGGCGGTAACACGAAGTTAGCAGGACTGCCGGGCTGCATATCCAGGTCGACATAGAGGACCCCGGTCACGAAGCTTTCCATCTCGAGCTGACCGCGCAATCCGTTTTTCACCGCGGCGCGGATTCCGGCGGGATCGGCGAGGTTGAGGTTCCGGACGCCATTCTTGGATAGCATGGTGGAGTTAAGCTCGATCACAACCGGAATCTGGATATCGGTCGGGACTTCCTGGGCAACGGGGATTTCCGGGATATCGAGGCTCAGCCTGATTTCCTTGACGACCCCTATCTGGACGCCGCGAAACTTCACCGCGGCGCCCTCCCCTAGTCCATTGACGCTGCCTTTGAAGAACAGCACGTAATCTTGGGTGCGCTGGAAGAAGCGGCCCGAACCGATCATCACGATCGCGATGATCGTGAGCACCAGCGCGCCGATCACGAACGCACCGATCGCAGTAGGATTTACTCTCTTACCCATGTTCCCTCGATGACTTCTCGCCGTCGTCGGCGCCGCGAGTCAGGAAGCGATGCACGATGGGATTGTCGCAATGCTCGAGCAGATCGTGCGGGTCCCCGTGCGCGATCATGGTACGGCTTCCGGCGTCGAGGAAGACGCTGTTGTTGCCGATCGTAAAGATACTCGCGAGCTCGTGGGTAACGACGACGATCGTTGCGCCGAGGCTGTCACGCAGTTCGAGAATCAGGTCGTCGAGCAGGCGCGAGCTTATCGGGTCGAGACCCGCCGACGGCTCGTCGAAGAACAGCACCTCGGGATCGAGCGCCATCGCGCGCGCCAGCCCGGCGCGTTTCTGCATGCCGCCGCTGATCTGGTTCGGATAATAGTCTTCGAAACCCTTGAGCCCGACGAGCGCGAGCTTGAGCGAAGCGACTTCGCGGATTTCGCGCGGACTCAGATCGCTGAACTCGCCGAGCGGCAGTCCCACGTTCTCCGCGAGTGTCATCGAACTCCACAACGCGCCGCTCTGATACAGCACTCCGAAGCGGCGCAGCATGATCTCCCGCTGCTCGGGCGTGGCGCCGGTGAAGGTCTTGCCATCATAAGCGATTTCGCCGCGAGCGGGCTCGAGCAGACCGATCATGTGACGCAGGAGCGTGGATTTGCCGCATCCGCTGCCGCCCATGATGATGAAGATGTCGCCGTGGCGCACGGTGAAGTTGAGGTCGCGCATCAGCACGAAGCTGCCAAACGCCATCGTCAGGTTGCGCACCTCGATATGCGGCTTGCCGCGCAAAGTGTGCGGGTCAGGCGGCGCGGGCATCGACTCGTGTGCTTTGCTCACCGCTGATCAAATTCCAAGGATGTTGAAGATCACCGCAAACGTTCCACATGAGATGACGATCAAGACGATCGACATGACCACGGCCTGCGTCGCCGCGTCGCCGACCGCCGATGAGCTGTTGCCGCATTGGAAACCGCGCAGGCATCCCGAGATCGCGATCAGTGCGCCGTAGACGGTGCCTTTAACGAGGCCACCGACCACGTCAGTCATCGTCACGGCGCGGGCGGCTTCGCGGATGAACGCGCCGAAGCCAATTCCGAGCATCCCGACACCGATGGTTGTGCCGCCCAGGATCGCAACGAAGTCTGAGTAGAGGCAGAGGATCGGCATCATCACGACGAGCGCGATCACGCGCGGCATCACCAGGAACTCGAGCGGCGAGATTCCCATCGTCGTGAGCGCATCGATCTCCTGCGTGACTTTCATCGTGCCGAGCGCGGCGGCAAATGCGGCCCCAGTGCGGCCGGCCATGATGATCGCCGTCATCATCGCGCCCATGTCACGCGTCACGCCGATCGCGACCAGATCGGCGACGTAGATCTGCGCGCCGAATTGCTGCAACTGCACGGCGCCCATGAACGCGAGGATGACGCCGACCAGGTAGCTGATGAGGCTCACGATCCCGAGCGCACTCGCGCCGCATTCCTGAATCGCCAGCATCAGATCGGAAGTGCGGAAGCGCGCCTTTCCGCGAAGCAATTGCAGGAAGGCAATCGTCACGCGGCCGAAAAAGTCGAGAAATTCACCCGCGGCGGACGCGATGTCGACTGTGGCCGTGCCGATGCGCGCGAGAATACCGACGCGCGCGGCCTCGCTGCTGCGCGCGCCTTCCTTCTCGGGCACGGCCTCAGCGAGGTTGAGCAAGCGCTGAACACCGGCGGGCAGGCCGCTGCGATCCTGCTCGATTCCGGCCTTGCGCGCGACTTCGCCGAGATGTTCCAGAAACGTCAGCAGGCTCGAATCCCAGAAGCCGAGACCGGTGATATCGAAGACGATGCGCTGTGGCTTCGGCGGCCTCGCAATGCCGTCGAGGAGGTTCTCGGTCCTGAGCGAGCTGTGGCGAAGGCGCCAATCGCCGGCGAGATGAACCACGAGGTCGCCATCTGAGCGGCTCAGCGACGCCGAAGGGGTCGGGGGATTTTCGATCGAAGTTGCCATCTCTTAGCCCGCTAACGTCGTCGCAAGCATATCATACGGATCCTGCCTAAGATTAAGCCTGCGTAAGCGAGCGAAACAGTCAGTTCCATTATATTTGCGCGGGCTCGTTCCGCCTCGATCAAAGGACGAAGCGGAGATCGGATCCGCTTCAGGAGGCTGCGGCGCGCGGAGTCAGGTTGAAGGCTTTGGCAAGCAACTCGTGAGAGCGGCGGCGCGCCTGATGGTCGTGGACGACGGTAACGATCATGACTTCATCAACGTTGAGCTGGCTCGCCATATCGATAATTCGCGTCGAGACTTGCTCGGGTTCGCCGACGAAGCTGCGCGGAAACTCGCTGTGCTGACCAAACCACGGGTCGGAACGATCGGACCCCAGCTCGGCGCTTGCCTGCTCGGGCGTCGGCACGGGACCACGCGCGCCGCCTTGGCGGAAGCGGCGAACGAGCAACCGCCCGCTCATCGCGAGGTGATCGGCTTCCTCTTCAGTTTCGGCACAAATCGCGCCGACCGAGAGAATCGTGCGCGGCGCGGGCATCGCCTCGGAGCGAGTGAAATTCTTCTGGTAGTACTCAATCGCCATCCGCGTATGCGTCGGATCGATGAAATGCGCAAAAGCGTACGGGAGACCGACTTGCGCCGCCGCCGCCGCGCTCCATGGCGACGAGCCCAGGAGCCAGACCTCGGGACCACCTGGCATGGCAGGCGAAAGCTCGATTCGGCTGAATGGATGGTCCTCGCGAAAACTGCGGCTCAGAAAAGCCAGCAGCTCCATGAGCTGCTGGGGAAAATCATCGATCGAGGTGGACTGCTTGCGGTCACGTCGGAGCGCAAACGAATCAAGCGGACTGCCACCGGGCGCGCGCCCCAGACCGAGGTCGATTCGGCCCGGATAGAGCGCGTGCAGCACGCGAAACACTTCAGCCACTTTCATCGGGCTGTAGTGCGGCAGCAGGATGCCACCGGTGCCGATACGAATTGTCGAGGTCGCAGCGCCAACGAGAGGCAGGATGATCTCCGGCGCGGGACTCGCAAAGGCGCTGGTCGCGTGATGCTCGGCGATCCAGTAGCGCTCGAACCCGAGGCGATCTGCAAGTCGCGCCAGATCGATCGTATTGTGCAGCGCGTCAGCCGGCGTAAATCCGGCGGGCACGGGAGATTGATCAACTACCGACAGCTTCACCGCATAGTCCGGACGATCGGGCCCGCCCCTCGTTCGAGGCGAGCCGTAGTCCGCACATACTATGCGCAGCCGCGCGCGCGACTAAAGAGCCGCCGGGCCGATCACATCGATGAGGCGTGCGCTCCGGAGGAGTTCATCACGCGCGCCGCCGACGAGGCGACCTCGGTGAGATTGCGCGTCATCTCGTTGGTAGCAGCGGTCTGCTCCTCGACTGCGCTCGCAATCGAGTTGGACAACTCGCTTACCTGGTTGATTACCGCCGTGAGCTGCTCGATCGCGCCGATCGCGTTCTTGACGTCCTCGTTGGTGGTTTCGATTCGATGGCCGATTTCTTCGGTCGCGTTGGCGGTTTCCTTGGCCAGCTCCTTGACCTCGTTGGCGACGACTGAGAAGCCCTTGCCCGCTTCTCCGGCACGCGCCGCTTCGATCGTGGCGTTGAGCGCGAGCAGGTTGGTCTGCTTGGCGATCGAGGTGATGACCTTGATGACCTTGCTGATTTCGACGCTCGATTCGCCGAGCCGGGAAATCTGCTTGTTGGCGGTTTCGGTGATCTTGACCGCCGTGCTTACGACGCCGGCGGCCTTGGTGGAGCTCTCGGCGATCTCACGGATACTGATCGTCATCTGCTCGGTCGCCGTTTTCAGTTGTTCGGTCAGACGCGAAGTGTTGTCGACGAATTCCTGCAGTTTGTTGCGGAATCCTGAGAATGCGTTCGCCATCCATCCGGCGCAGGGCAGATCCGCGTCGAGGATCTGATCGGAAAGCCGCAACTCGGCGAGCGCGCTTGCCTGCTCGAGCAGCACCTCCATCGTATGTTTGAGCTGGTCGATAGCTTCGGTGCGATCGGTGCCGGGCGCCGCCTCGGCCGCTTCGATATTGAGTCCCATCGCTTCGAGCGTGGTGAGCATGAATGAATCGCCTACCGTCTGCATGTCGAGGTTGAAGACCTTGAAGATCGCGTCTTCAACGGCAAGGGCTTCATCCAGCTTCAATGTCTTGCGCAGGTAGATACGAATGAGCCGCTCCATTTCGGCGTAGGCACCGATATACCACTTGAACGGCAGGTCAATTCGGTCGTGAACGAAGCCGACGTGCAGACGCTGCGTCAAATATCCGACATCCCAGTTCGCCTTGGCGCCCTCGAATGCGCTGATGATGTATCCGCTCTGCGATTGTTCGAGGACACGGCGCAAGGCATCGGGCGTGACGCCGCGTCTTTGAGAGTGTTTCTGGAAAAACGCAAGCGTGGGTCCAAAATTGAATTGCCAATCGTAGAACTCTTTGGCGATCAGCGGCGCGTTCTTGCGCGCCCAGGGAATCATGCGAGTCAGCAGGTCACGTTCTTCAGATCCCAATCGGATGAACTCACGCCGGCGCGCGACGCTGGCTTCGTCGATGCCGAAGCGCTGCGCCAATTCGTGACCGTTGAATTGAACTTTTTCGAACTTCGCGCCGTGATTGCCGCCGATCGGCTTGCTCCGTGACACATCATTGGTAGACTTCACCATCGCACTCCTGCAGGGGGTAAGGGCCGCAGGTGCAAGGTCAAGGCCACGCGCGCGCAGGCGCGCTCGCCGTCCAATCTCACGAAACGATTAGTCTATTGCGGATTGCGTTGACTCAGAGCGGGCAGGAACTGAGCCGCAGGAAATCAAAGCGCCAGTTTTCCGGTTCGACGGCAAAATTCCGGCTGAGGGCATCAAAAATCAACAATCCAAGTCGCGATTAGACACCGTGCCAAATCGCAATCTAATAATGCTGTTCCTGCTTGGAACCTTCAAGAACGCACTTCTGAATCTCGCCTTGCGCCGTGTCATTGTCGACAGGATCCAGATGAGGATGTCCCGTTAGCCATCCCCATTCGAAGTCTTCCTTCACGTAATGCACGCGGGGATCGGGGTCCAACTCGACCCGGTCGTGGTTCTCGGTCGACTCCACCGTGCATGTGACCTTGCCGTATGGGAGGACGAACGCGTGATAGCCGCCCGGTCCGATACGCGCGCTGTCATCACCGCAGGTCACGGCAGGACGCAGGGCAGACGATCCGTAGGCATAGGGTCGATAGACATAGACCACAGAGTTTTTGGGCGGGACCTCGGCGGGCTGGAAAGGCGCGCCCTGCACCGCGCATCCGAGAAAGCACAGACCGAATCCCAGCAGACCTAGCCGCTTCATCGATCCAGCGCGCCGGCCTGCGTGATCGGCTCGCCGGTTGCGGCTTGCGCCAGCCGCGTAGTGTCCTTCTCGAGCTGGTCGTCGATTTTCTGGCGCACGGCGTCGCGCGCCGCGCGTTCGACCTCGGCGTGGGTGGGCTCTTTGTAGAGATTGTACGACTTCGACACGCGCTGCTTGGCGGTGTAGTCGCCGATCACTCGCTCGCCGTCATAAATTGTCAGCGCGGCGAATGCCGTCACGCCATAATCGCCCAGTGGCGCGCCAACATACGTCGCGGGATCGAGCGCGCTCAGCATCCGCGGAACATGGTAGTCGTCGTGAGTCAGCTCTTCGCGGTAGGTAAAAGTGATCGGTGACCTGTTCGATAGCGAGGCCGCGACGACCGGCGGCAGCTCGCTCGGATCGCCCTGGGCGAGTTGAACTCGAAACGGCAGCGGCGCAACTGGGGATGCCGGCGCGGCGGCAAGCTGGGTTTCGGCGGTCGCAGCGACGGCTGGGTTTGGCAGCGGCGTAACCGGATCGACTTTTTGAGCACTGCATCCAGCGAGTAAAGAAATCAGTAGAATTGCGAGCAGCGATTGCTTCATGATCGACAGCCGTAACCTCTTGAACGCCGCTGCCTCAACTCCATGATCATACCACCATGAAGTGGCTGCCGTTCCGCTCGCGCCGCAAGCATCAGGTGCTTGACGACAACGAGGACTTCCTGCTCGTGACCTGGGATTCATGTCGCTTAGATGCCTATCTGCGCGCACAGACGCCGATCCTCGATCAGCATTGCGCGGCGCAACGAGGCTGGGCGATGGGCACGTACACCCTGCCCGCCCATATCGCGATGTTCTACGGATTCCTGCCTCATGTGTTCGAGCCGCTTCCGTTCTACAATCGGCATCTCCAGCAGCTGTGGCGCATCAGCCATCGCAATGTGCACAACCAGCCGCTCGTCACCTTCGAGCCGGGCAGCAACATCGTCACGGGCTTCAGCCGGCGCGGCTATTACACCGTGGGTATCGCCGCGATGGATTGGTTTCGCGATACTGCCGCTTTGCGCGAAGGTTTTCAGCATTTCGAGGTCACCGGTATCGACGCCGAAGAGCAGAATCGTCGCCTCCTTGGCAGCATCGAGCGCGGCGCTCCGTCGCGCGCGTGCTTCGCCTTTATTAATTACGGCGAAACTCACAGTCCGTTTCGCCATCGCGGGATGGCGATGCCCGACGGGGAGGTCGATTCGCGTTACAGCCTGGCCCGAATCTTCAACCAGCGCGGCGTTTTGGAGACGGACTGGAAATTCGACGAGCCCGCCTTCCTGCGGCAGGTCGCGTGCGCGGAGTTCCTGGATGCGCGCACCGGAGAGCTCATCGACTTTTTCCGGGCGCGCGGCCGCCCCACGACGGTCGTCGTTTGTTCCGATCACGGGGAATGTTTCGGTGAAAACGGACTCTTCGGTCATGCCTTCTATCACGAGAAGGTCATGGAAGTTCCGATTCTAATCTTCCGCCTGAATGCGCCGCCATTTCCCGCGCCCGCCGCGGGTTGAACGCGGCCTCGCGAGCGGTAGGACAGCCGAGAACGATCAGCGCAAGAACGATCAGCATGCACAGCGTCTGCGAATGATATTCGAGCAGGATCATGTACCGCGCGCGCCCGAGGATCTCGCGCGTCAGTATCAGCGAGAAAATCACATATATCGACATCGCAACGGCGATCGAGGTCCGCTCGCTGATGCGTCCCAAGGCTTCCGCGACGATGAGATAAATCGCCGGAATCAGAAATACCATGTGCTGAGTCCACGTCACGGGGGACAGCAGCAGGATCAAGACCAGCACGGCACTACTGTCGATTAGCCACTGGCGATCGTCCAGGCCGCGATATGGGGCTCGCCCGCGCCAGCCGCAATATAGTAACAACGCAAGTGATATCAGCGTCGCAATCGGTTCTGCGTATCGATATCTATTTGCCTCCTGCAACGCCGACGCCGCATAGCGAATCGATCCACCGGTGAGATAAAAGATCACCGCCGCGCGCAGCGATTGATTCTGGTATTCCTGCTCGGTGCCGGCCGCGACCGCCGCGACGCCTCCAAACACCTGCCCCAGCGCAACTCGCGTCCATTGCAGCTGAAAATGCATCCACAAGGACGGGCCCAGCCACAGCATCGGCAGCGCGGCCCAGAAGATCGTGGCGGCGATACAAATGCACGCCAGCTTCCACTTGCGCTTCCACATCATGAACGGAATGAACAATCCCGGGGTCACCTTGATCGCGAGCGCGAGCGCGAAGGCGAATCCACTCACCACCGTGCGATTGCGCCACGCCGCGTATATCCCGAATACAATCAGCGCGAGTATCAGAAGATGCAATCCCGCATCGTCGAGATCTCGGATTATGTAGTGGCCGGCAAATACAATCGTGAGAGCGCTCGCGGCGAATCCATGTTCGGCGAATTCAGGCGCCGCCATTCTACGAATCAGAATCAAGGTGGTGACGAGACTTGCGATCGCGATCGCGTATCGAACCACGAACGCAACCGACGCGGGGACCATCGCCAGCGGCGCAAAGAACATCGCCGCCATGGGCATGTATGGGTACTGCAGCCCATTACGATATAGATCGTCGCGCGCGATGAACCGGCGGCCAAACTCGCGCGCGACATCAAGATCGCCAGGATGAAGCGCGCGGCGATGGCAGATCACGATCGCTTGAATTACGATCACAACCGCACAGCCGGCGACAAATATCAGTCTATATTGATTGTGCCGCGCCAAGGGCAGAAAATTTTCGCGCCGCAGTCCGTTCGATCAGCTCATAGTACATTTTCAGATGCGCTTCCCGCGACCATAGCTCCCGGCAGGCGGCATAGCCGCGCTCCGCAAGGTTCTCGCGCAGACTCGAATCACTGGCGATTTTTTCCAGCGCATCGACGAGCTCCTGCCCGCTGTCATACAACAGTCCCCCGCCGCTCTGCTCGACGATTTCGGCTGGCCCACCGATCCGATGCGCAATAACCGGCGTTCGATTAGCCAGGGCTTCAATCGCAACCAGACCAAAGGGTTCCCAGAAAAGCGACGGCACTATACAAGCCAGCGCATGCGCATAGAGCGCTTTCATTCGCGCCTGCGGCACGCTGCCGAGAAATACTATTCGCGGATTCCCCGCGGCTCTCGCGCGCAAGCTTGTTGCTTCGGTTCCGTCGCCTGCGATCAAAAGGTCCGCGCCCTGATTACGCTCCCATGCCGAAATCAGCGTATCGATTCCTTTCAACTTCTCGAGCCGCCCTGCAAACAGGAAGTATGGTTCCACATGCGGGCGCGAAAGCTGACGCGGATCCTGCCCCTCATCGATTTCAGTAAACAGTGGCAGATACTCAAACGGTGCGGAGAAACCACGCTCCGCGTGCAGCCGCGCCGCACACTCGCTCGGCGCGATGAATTGATCGACCTGGGCCGCAGCCCGCTGCAGCGTCCCGAAGTAGCGCCAGATCTGCGGTGGACGGCGCGCCTTCAACACGCAAGTGATACATTCCGGCGATTCGCACAGGCGCTCGTTGAACTTCCAGAGCATATGCGTCGGACATACCAGCCAGTACTCGAGCGCCATGTAGAGTTTTATCATGTCCGCGTTCGGCGCGAGATTCAGAATCTCCGGACCGATCAAGGAAATATTGTGGAACTGGACTACGTCGTAGCTTTTGCCCTGGACGATCTTGTCGATCTGCGCTCGCTTCAAAAACGGTGCGCCAGTCTGTTGCGTCAACAACGGCGACAGTGCACCAAATCCGCTCCGCAGCCCAAAAACATTCAAATTGGGATGCACTGACGGCTCGGGCTTCACCTCGCGATTGCCGGACAGCATCTCGTATGAATCGATACAGTGGATTACATCCACGAGATGTCCATCCCGGGCGAGTGCATTCGCCAGCCGCGATACGTATATCGCGTCGCCTCCGAAGCTGTAAGGAGGATAGAATGTAGTAATATGCAGAAAGCGGAGGGGTGACTGTCTCACTGATTCGCGAGCGCTTCGATGGCGTTGATCAGCTTGCTTGCTTCGGTTTTCCAACTGAGTTTTGTGGCGGCCGCCCGCCCCGCTTCACCCGTTTTGCCTCTCAACTCGGGCGAACTGAGCATTCGAGCCAAAGCCTCACGAAGCGCGCCATCCTGTCGAGGATCGATATACAATGCGCCGGCGCCAAGGATCGCGGGCAAGGGACTCGCCAGTGTCGCAATAACCGGGCATCCGCAGGCCGCGGCTTCGACCGCCGGCAGGCCAAAGCCTTCATTCAGCGACGGCATCACGGTCACTGCGGCGATGTTCAGCAAGTCGACCAGCACTTCATCAGGAACAAAACCGGTAAACCGCACACGATTGGTCAGGGCGCGTTTTCTTACTTCCTCGACCAGCTCTTCATAGCTGACGTGAAATGCATCCGGGTGAGTATCTCCGACCAGTAGCAGATCGATATCGGCGTAAGCCGAATCTCCAATCAGCCCATCAAACTCGTGGACCAGATAGAGAAGATTTTTATGCGGACTGAATCCTCCGAGATGTACTATCACTTTCCGTTCGGGCATGACTCCCAACGCGGCGAGCCTTTCATAGTTCACCTGCAAGCCTTGGATATGACGAAACACCGATGCCGGTGCTTCGCCGACTATCGCGATGCGCTCGGGTGGAACATTCAGATACTCGGTCAGCTGCTTGCGAGCATATTCTGATACGGCGATCAGAGAGTCGGCCGTCCACTTACCGATCGCGACCTTGGTATTCCACAACACGCGCGCCACGCGATCGTGCAGCGCAAGATTAGGCAGCATCTCCGCCGTAGCGTCATGCAGGACGATCATCACTTTGGCGCGTGAGAATACTGGAACGAAGCTGTAGATCGCCGGAAAGAGCATCACGTCGAGCGGCTCGCGCGAAATAGTCCACGATGCGCGAACGAGGTCGGCTATTTTTCGTGCACCGTTGCGAACCGAACGAGAACTCGAAACGATCCGAGTCTCATGCTGCGACGCCAAGTCCGGTGCTGAATCGCGATCAACGAAGAAGATATATCGGTTGCGATTGTCGAGTTCAGTCAGCGCCGAGATAAGACCCCGAGTATGCCGTCCGAAGCCGCGGCGTAGATTCCAGCAGGTTACGTCAACTCCTATTCGGAGCGGACGATTCGATCGATTCGCGCGTACTTCCAACTCGTCGCGATATTGCTCGACAACAGCCCGAGACATTCGATTGTACGATTAGCGCGAAGGGGCAGGTGTAGGCTTGCGGCGAACCATGTAAATTATCACACCGGCAACGAGCCCGCTCAATGAGTAAAGGTAATAAAGTTGTTGCAGCAGAAAACCGCAGACCGCTAATTTCAATCCGCCTTTTTCAAGAAATAAACTATACAATCCCCGATTCAGCGCAATCGCAACCAGCACCAGTATAGCCATAGCTATCCAGCAAAGCGCCGAGCCCAGATTGAATAACAGCCAAAGTAATGCCGCAAACGCTGCGACCGCGACCATCCCCGCGAGACGCTGCTCCCACGAAAAATTCAAATTGCCGGGAAGCTTGCCGTGCTCGAGCCCCAGTATCGCCCAGGGTATGGCGCGCCGCGTAATATCAACTACGAGCAGATTGGCGAGCGTCCATCGCTTCAGATGCGTGACGTGGAGCGCTGGGTGAATGAATATTTTTGCCCCCCGCTCCGCGACGCGCGCTCCGAGCTCCACGTCCTCGATCGACGGAAGAACGAAGCGAGTCTCGTCGAAACCGCCGGCATCGAGAAAGACGTCGCGGCGAATAAATCCGCACGCACCCCAGAACGTCGTCGTTATTCCATCCGAGTTCTGGTGAAAGTAGTGATGCGCAAGATTCTTGAACCGGCTCACGACTGAGTCAACCGCCGGTTCGTCGTCATACGACCCGATCACCGCGTCGGCATCGCGCTCTGCCATTGTCGCCAGGCCGGCTTTGAACAAATCGCGAGCAGGAACAACGTCGGCATCGAGAAACAGCAGGACTGGTGCGCGCGCGGCCCGGGCGCCCGCGTTGCGCGCCGCGGCGACACCGCGATGCTCCCGCAGGCGAATCAACTTCACTTCGCTTCGTTCCGCGATTGCCGCAGTTCCATCGCGCGAGCAGTCGTCGACCACGATTATCTCGCAATCCGCACCGGCCTGCGCCGAAGCGCCATCGAGACACGCGTTGAGCGTGGCCGCCGCGTCGCGCGCGGCGATTACTACGCTCAACCTGGGGGTCGCCTCCTCCATCTCAGATCGTTGGCCGCGAGCCGCCGCGCACCGCGTCAAGGCGCGCGAGCCTTCTGGCAGCATCGCCACGCTTCGCGCATACTGCTTTGCCAATGGCGATGTCGCCGCAGATTCGCATTCTCAAAAATCTGAGACTGCTGCAGATTCTGGCGCTGCTGGTTCCGCAGGGTTTCATAATCACGCTCAACGGTATCGCCGCGCCCTGGATGCTCAAGGATTTCAACCTCTCTGCATCGCAACTCGCGCGCGTCTTTGCCTGTATCGCAATATCGGGCGTCGGGGCACTGCTCCTCACCAGGCTCTTCGACGTGGTTGGCCGCGGCCGGGTGCTGTCGTGGAGTTTATTCGTCTCGGCGGCAGGCGCGATCGGTGCGGCGCTGTCGCGGACTGTCCTGCCCTTCGCACTTTTCGAGATCGCTCTGTTGGCGGCGACGGGTGCGATTGTCGCAGGCGCTCCCGTCGTCATCGCCGAAGTCCTTGCGGCACCCGAGCGCGCGGCCGGGCAAGCGTGGGGCGGAATCGCTCTGGGAGCGGGCGCGGGGGCATGCATGTTCGCGATGCCGATCCTGCTGCGCCTGGGTCTGTCATGGCGTTTTCTGCTCTGGCTCGCCGCGTTACCGATCGTGGCAGTCCCCTGGATGCTGACTGAGAGTTGGCAGTCCCAGTTCTGGCTGCCAATCGAGCACGGATCCGTGATGCCGCGTGAATCGGCGGCGAGCCTGATTCGCCCGCCACATCGGCAGCGCGCTTTGACCTTCATGATTTCGAACATCTTCAGCTCAGTTGCGATCGCGACCGCGAAAAGCTGGAGTTATTTTCACTGCGTATCGAATGTCGGCCTGACACCCGGGGTCTCCAGCGCGATACTCATTTTATCGGGTGGAATTGCACTGGCAGGATTCCCGATTGGCGCTTCGCTTTGCGAGCGGATCGGACGCGTCGGAACCGTGGCGATATTCGCAACTCTCGTCGCTCTCAGCCTGGCCTTCTCGTTTTGGGGACCGCCGCGCAACTATATTCATTCATTTCTCTGGCTATTGGCCGGATTCTCAGTGTTTGGTCTGGCGATGAATGCCACGACCGTCGGCGGCACTACGGCCGCGACGGAACTGTTTCCCACTGGAATGCGCGCAACCGCTGCGGGCGCGATCGCGATCGCCGGCACTGTCGGCCGCGTCGCAGGCCAATCGCTGGTTGCTCTTCTGGCCGCACGGATAGGCGGGGTGTCATTCGTCGTCGGACTCCTGGGTCTATCCGCGATCGGCACCTCTATCTTATTCATCGCATTTGTCGACGAGTCGCGCGGCCTCGCACTCGAAAGCGCAACCGCTGCTATCTAGTCATGCCTTCGTGACGAGTTCCAGCGCGTGAGCGAGAGTTCAATCCCAGCCATGCCACTTAGTGTGCCTTCGGGTGAAACCGTCATTGTCGGCGCCGGTCCCAGCGGCCTCACCGCCGCCTACGAGCTGTGCAAAGCGCGCGCTGCCGTTACGGTGCTGGAAGCGGACCCGGAAAAAGTTGGCGGACTGTCACGTACCGTCGAATACAAGGGTTTCCGTTTCGATATCGGCGGCCATCGCTTTTTCTCCAAGAACTCGCTGGTCGAGGAAATCTGGACCGATATCCTTGGAGAACGAATGCTCGAGCGCGACCGCTTGTCGCGAATCTACTATCGCGGGGTGCTTTTCAAATATCCACTCGAAGTGCTGGACGTGTTGCGCAAATTGGGCCCGCTCGAATCAGCCGCCTGTGTTCTCAGCTACGTCCGGTCGCACTTTTCTTCCGCGAAAGATGTCAGAACCTTCGAAGATTGGGTAACTCGCGCATTCGGCAGGCGATTATATGAAATCTTCTTCAAAACCTATACTGAGAAAGTTTGGGGCATCCCATGCTCGTCGATCAGCGCGGACTGGGCGGCCCAGCGGATTCGCGGTCTGTCGATTCCGGCCTTGTTTAAAGCCGCAATACGATGGCCGGGCAGCAAAGACGCACCCATAATCAAAACTCTAATCGATCGTTTTCGGTATCCCGCACGCGGACCCGGCGAGATGTGGGAAACAATGGCGTCACGGATAACCGCCATGGGCGCGAAGATCAAAATGGGGGAGCGCGCAACCGTGATTGAACGCGACAACCGGCGGGTTATTCGAATCGTGACCGAAGATCCGCAGGGCAATCGCTATAGCTACTCCGGCGATCACTTCATCTCGACGATGCCGATCCGCGCCCTGATCGAAGCGTTCCAACCCGCGGTGCCGCATGAGATATTGCAGGCCGCGCGCGGATTGAGCTACCGCGATTTTATCACCGTCGCACTTGTTCTGAATCGCCCCGAACTATTTCCCGATCAATGGATCTATATCCACGATCCCCAGGTAAAGGTCGGTAGAATTCAGAACTTCAAGAATTGGAGCCCGGCGATGGTCAGCGATTCCCGCTATTCCGTGCTGGGACTCGAATACTTCTGCTTCGATTCCGATCAGATGTGGCGAGCGCCGGACGCCGAGCTGATCGCAATGGCAAAGCGTGAGTTGGCCTTAACCGGGCTCGCGGATGAATCATCAGTCGTGGACGCCGCGGTCGTACGCGAAGTCGCCGCGTATCCTATTTATGATCACGACTATCGCGGGCATGTAGCATCGATTCGAAGGTTCCTCGAACTTGAAGCTCCGAATCTTCAACTTGCGGGCCGCAATGGAATGCACAAGTACAATAACCAGGACCACGCGATGATGACCGGGATCATGGCGGCGCGTAATCTCATGGGTGCGAACTACGATCAATGGCGCGTGAATGCCGACGCGCTCTATCTCGAAGATGATAATGAACCTGGCGATGGCTCCAGGCTAATCCCCATGAGCGTCGCGGCAGACGAAATTCCACCGCCCGGAGACTCCTGAGCGCCCTATTGCGCCGCGCGCGCCCTGACCGAGTCGCACCAGGCTCGATTTTCGAGATACCAGCGGATCGTTCTTCTGAGGCCGTCTTCGAGGGGGGTGGATGCGCGCCAACCCAATTCCCGTTCGATCTTGGCGCAATCCAATGCGTATCGACGATCATGCCCCGGCCGATCCTCTACGAAGGCGCAGAGATCTTGATAACTGCGCTTTCCCGCCGCGGCCAAAGACTCGTTCAGACCCGCGGGCAGGCACTCTTCGAGTATTCGGCAAATCATCATCACTACGTCGATATTTCGGCGCTCGTTGCCTCCTCCGACATTGTAGGCCTCACCGATCTTGCCCTTGGTCAGAATCGCGAGCAGTGCCTCGCAATTATCGCTCACGAATAACCAGTCGCGGACGTTTTCGCCGTCTCCGTATACTGGTATCTGGCGGCCTTCGATCGCATGAAGCACCGTCTTCGGAATCAGCTTTTCTGGATATTGATAGCAGCCGTAATTGTTCGAACAATGCGCAATCATCGCCGGCACACCGTAGGTGTGATTGTACGCCCGAACAAAATGATCAGCCGCGGCCTTCGAAGCAGCATACGGCGAATTGGGCGCATACGGCGCCGATTCGTCGAAGCGGCCCGATGGTCCAAGCGAACCATAGGTTTCATCCGTCGAAATATGCAGCAGGCGAAAATCGCGCCGTCCGGACCCGCTCAAATATGACCGTATCGATTCGAGCAGCGAACAAGTCGCGAGCGCGTTATTCTCGATAAAGTAGCGCGGCCCGTCGATCGATCGATCGACATGCGTCTCAGCCGCAAAATTGATTATCCACCGCGGGCTTCGTTCGTGCAGCAGGTTATCGACGATACTGCGATCGCCAATGTCTCCCGCCACGAACTGATATCGTGAATTGCGCTCGCAGTCGGCAAGGTTAAGCAGCGAACCGGCGTATGTGAGTTTATCGAGAACAATAACTTCCGCGTTCGTGCGCGCAAGTGCCAGGCGCGCGAAGTTGGAGCCGATAAACCCGGCGCCACCGCATATGAGCATCGAGTCCATAAGACGGCTCAACGCTTGCCGATCCGTCCAAGCATTGCCGAGAAACCCCGCGCGGCAGGTTTCACGCAGGCTACGTGTATTCCTTGAAAGAGACGATTCTCCTCGTATAGCGCGACGCCTGTCAGGCGCGGCAAAAGCTCGTCCGGCTGCAAGTTTCGATAATAACTATCGACCGCACAGTCCAGTTCATGCGGCTTGCGGTCGAACGCGGCGGTCGTCAGCATCAGGAGGCCACCAGGTTTGAGAACGCGGTACATCGTATCGAGAGTCAGCGACCAGTGGACATCATGCTCTAGGCATTCAGTCGACACCACCACATCGAACGACGAATCGGCGAAGTTCAACTCGTGGGCAAATCCCACCACGTCGACACCGGGACCCGGCCGCCAGTCGCAGCCCACGTATTCGCAGCCCTCAAAGAACGCGCGCGGTGAACCATTGATGATATAGCTGCCGATCTCCAGGACGCGGCGCCGCTTGAAGTGCTCGGGCATCGCCTTTTTTACGCGCCCTAGAAAATCCAGGACCTCTTCATGCATTCCTTTTCTGTCCTTGGTCCGAATCAGGCTTAATAGTCTTTGAGCTCTCGCAGTACCCGCAGCGTCGGCTGCTCCGGCTGCACGTCGACTGCTTTTAACTTGAGATCGCTCCCATCAGGAGTCAGGAGCCGGAACTTGATCTCATTCCATGTCGGATTTTCAAAACTAAATTCGAATGTCGACTCGTTTGAATCGCGCGCAGCGAGAGTAAGTTTCTCTCCAAGTAACGACTTTGATTCATTGAATCTATCTTCGTGCTCCTTGGCATGGTCAATCGCGTGCACGTCAAACATCGATGGGTTGCTTCCCGATTCACCTTCAACGGTTATCGCAACATTGTATCTGCCAGGAGGATACGGACGCGCCCGGGTGAAGAAAATCCTTCCGTAGCCGGCAGCGCATCGATGGCAACGTCGCGATTGTACGGCCATTCCCGAGTAGTGAAAAAAGATCGGCGCTACGATAGCGGCAAACTCGGCGGCCGACTGAGACCCTCCGCGTTGCATCAGCAGCACGCCATGCTCATTCGATTTGGCGGCGTATCCCTGCTCGAGGCCCAGTCGCAAAGCCATGCGCCGATGTTCCTCGCGATTCAGCGGATATTCGTACCGGTCGTCAGCCAGGTCCATCATGACGAAATCAGCATTGTTGACGATCGGCAGAAAACTGAGATTTCGGCGATGCGCCAGATGGGCCACCAGCGTGTCATCGCCCGCTAGCGATGCGTCGGCGGGCAACCGGTTTCGAATTTCCGCGAACGATGCGATATCGGTTCCCGGCTTTGGAGATTTCAGGTACCGGAGCGGGTTCATTCCGAACGCACCACCTGCGACGAGAACCACCGTCACAAGTAAATCCTGAAGACTCACATAAGGGATCTGTCGATGCAGAAGCGTAAACCTTTTCGACCAGTATGAGAGTTTCTGGTTTACTTGATCGTAACTGACTGAGACCGAAAGATTTTTGGTTAGACTCTCGATGGAGTAGATCGACGCGCCGAAGAGAAACGGCGTCATCAGGGCTGAATAATGGAATTCGAGCGAAAATTCGGGAGCGAGACCGCTCAGAAGGATCCGCAGAAAGGTCGGTAATATCGGGATGAGATGTACGGGTGTGAGCAGCGGCAGGAAAGCCACCGAGCCAAACAGAACGCACAGGTAGCCGAGCTTCGCCAGCGTAAATATATGAGCGACGACATAGATTGGATGCCGGATCAGATTCCAGAGCATTCCCGGAATCGACACGCCCAGGTAGCTGTAGCGATCGGCATAGGGTCCCGGCCGCCCTCTGAAGTAGGGCAGGACAACGTTGTAGTCAATGAGAAATACCAGCAGGCCGATCGCAATCAACGATACAGCAAGAGACGACTTGCCGCGGCGGATCCAGATGTAAACACCGAATGCGGCGACAATAAGTGCGACTTCTTCTTTGCAGAGCATCGCCCCGAGCAGCGTCAACACGAAAGGCACATCGCGCTCATGCTCACAATAGTAAAGCCCAAATGCCAGCAGCGGAACCGCAAATGCTATTTCATGAAAATCAAAGAATGCCGCCCCGAGAATCGCCTGGTTGAAGAAGTAAACGACCAGCAAAACAAGCGCGGCACGGGATTCGAGCTTCTCCTTCGCGAGCCAGTATATTGGGATTGCCGACGCCGCCAGCGCGAACGATTGCGCGATGAGCAGGGCTTTTGCACTTGGAAAGAGCCCGTAAACCGGTGTCAGCAGAAGGAGAATCGGCGAGACATGCTCGCCCAGGAAATTTCGCTGAAGCAGCGAACTGTACAGCATTCGACCGTGGATAGTATTCCACATCACGTTGTCGAAGATCGCGAGATCGGTATGCGAGTTGATCGAGTCGTGCTTGTGAATCGACAGCCAACTCAGCATCGCACCATCGAGCAAGATGAGCGCGAGTGGTCCTTTTTCGGCGACAGACTTCGGCCACGAATACCCTTTTGCCGCCAGATACGGCAGCGCGAGCTGATATCCGAGGAAGAGACAAAGCAGAATCGGCAGGGGCGGATCGACGTACGGCAGCCCGATCGCCGCGCCGAGCCGCGGGGTGATTGGTGCAAAAATGAGAAACAACCCGACGATCGCGAGCAGGCAGGCTGCGGCAAATTCGGCGCCTTCCGCGCCACCAGCTTTTAGCGCCGATTCGGACATTCGCCACTATTCGAAACAATTTCGATCCGCGGCGTAAACTGATAGACCTCGCCGCGGCGATGAAGATTCTCTGGATATGCGGCTCGTCGATCGTTGGCGGTGCCGAGCGCGTCTGCATCCAGATTCTCGAGTTGTTGAGCAAGAGCTCGCATTCGATAGCAGCTTTATTGCGCCGCGAAAGCCCGGTCGTAGAGGAAATCCAAAATTTTGCGCATCCGATTTACCATGCGTCGCTCAAGGGTTCGCTGGATATCGGTTCCTTTGTAGCGATCACTCGCAGTGTCCGCGCGTTCCGCCCCGACGTGATATTGGTGACCACGCCGGACGAATGGGTTTGGGCGGCCCTGGTTCCCCGCGGGATTATCAAGGTGCCCCTAGTCTTCACGCGCCAGATGACACTGCGTCTGTCGGCCGGCGTGCGATGGCTTGCCGATCAGCGCGCAACTGCGGTTATCGCGGGTAGCGAGGCTATCCGGATGGCTCTGCTCGGGCGGGCGGGAGTCCGCGCTCAACTGATTCATGTCGTCCACAATCCAGTGCGGCTGCGAGTATGCGACAAAGTTCCCGATGCTGAGGAACGGATCGTAAATCGGGAGGCACTTGGCCTTGGGCGAGATGGAAGATGGATCGGATTCTTCGGTGGCAACGATCCGCAGAAGGGAATCGGAGATCTGCTCGATGCAGCACGGCGCGTGCGGAGCACCGGCACCGATTTGAGACTTCTCATTTGCGGGCGAATCGACTTGCGTAAAAGCAAAACCGTACCCGACTGGCTATTGGAGTTCGGCCTCTCGGAACTTGCGCACTATCATCCGAACGTTCCCGACGTGGCAGCGGCAATGCGTTCCGTTGAGGCTGTGATCGTCGCGACGCGCAGCAGCCTCGGCGAGGGACTGCCGCTCACTGCGCTCGAGGCGCTGGCCTGCGGCACGCCGGTAATCGGGTATGCAACGCCCGGGCTGGTCGAGGCGCTCGGCGATGTCGGCATTGTTGCCAAACCCGACGATTCGGCCGACCTTGCCCGAGCGATCGCGGCGTTGCTATCGGACGCACGCCAAGCATCCGAGATCGGCGCGGCGGGATTGATCCGCGCGCGTGACAACTTCGATCCGATGCGCGCGGCACTTGAGTACGAACGCATCCTGGCTGCGGCTGTTGAATCGGCCAGCCACTAAACCGTCACAGCACGGACGAAGCGATCTTTGGCGGAGTATCGAGCAGCGACACCTGCTCGGAAAATAGCCGCGCAAACGCCGGACAGCTTTCGAGCAACTGCGCCGCAGGACCATCTCCGACTACGCGGCCATCCGCAAGCACGACCACCCGTGGGAAACGAATCACCGTCGCCAAACGATGCGTCATCAGGATTGCGGTGCGGTCCGCCAGCCAAGATTCCATCCGCGAAAAAATTGCGTTTTCGGTTTCGGTGTCGATTGCGCTGGTCGATTCATCTAGTACCAGCACGGCGGGATTGCGGACGATCGCGCGGGCGAGTGCGATGCGTTGTTGCTGGCCGCCGGACAGATTGCGGCCACTTTCCGTGAGATAGGTATCCAGGCCGGCGGGCAGCGTGGCGACGAATTGGTCGAGGCTTGCGAGCGTGACTGCAACGCGCACCGCCTCGAGGCTCGCACCCGGCGAACCATAGCGAATATTTTCGAGCACCGAGCCGCTGAAAATGAAGGGTTTCTGCTCGATCACGCAGATCGCGCGACGCAGTTGCGACAATCGCAGGGATCGCGTGTCCGTGCCGTCAAGCAGGATTCGTCCCTCGAGCGGGTCTGCGAAGCGCACCAGGAGACTGGCAAGCGTGCTTTTGCCGCCGCCGCTCGCGCCAACGATCGCGACGGTCTCGCGCGAGCCGATGCTCAGTTGGAACTCGCGCAATATCGGATGCCCGGCGACATAGCTGAAACTTACGTCGCTGAATTCCAGCTCGCCGCGCATCGGCTCGGGCAGCGCGAGCGAGCCTTCCGTCTCAGGCGCGGAGATATCGATCACGTCGAACACCCGCACCGCGGATGCCAGCGCGCGCTGCAAGAGGCCGTGAACTTCACTCAGGCGGCGCAGCGGTTCGACAGTTTGCACCGCGTAGAGGCAGAAGGCGAGCAGCGCGCCCGGCGTCGAGCGGCCGCTTGCGATCTTGCTGGTTCCGTACCAGGTCGCAATGAGGAGCGCCGCCGCGGTGATCGCCCACACGCCCGTGGTCATCGAGGCCAGCCAGAGCTGACTGCGCATCACGTGATGCCGATAGCTGGTATCGATGGATACGAATCGTTCGCGTTCGGCGGACTCGGTTTGAAAACCTTTGATCGTGCTCAAGCCGGCGAGCTGCTCGGTGAGTGTCGCGCTCAGCTCTCCGATTTCGCGCTGCGCGGCGGCGCTGCGGCGCCTGATGAACCCGCCGAAGTAGCTCAGCACGCCGCCGACGATCGGTCCCGCGACCGCGATCATCATTGCTAACTGCCAGTCGAGTCGGAACAACATCACCAGCGCGCCGACCAGCACCACGCTTTCGCCGATCCAGCGGCGGAGGATCTCGCGCACGAACTGGCTCATCGAAAGCGCGTCGTTGAACATGCGCGACATCAGCTCGCCGATTTGAAAGCGGCGCACCGACGAAAGTTCAACTTCGAGCAGCCGCCGCTGCGCGCGATCGCGCAAGTCCTGCACCAGGTGCTGGTCGAGGCTCTGGAGAACGTAGCGCGAGCTGAAGAGCGCACCTACCAGCACCGTGGCCGCGAAGCTCGCCTGGCGCACGAGATGCGCCATCGCCGCGCGATCGCCGGTCTTCAACGGACCATCGGTCCACAGCTTCGCGATCCAGGTCAGATAGAGCTGGGCGCCGCCGAGCGCGCCCAAGGTCAGGGCGATCAGAATGATATGGCCGCGAAAGCGCAGGCATTCCCTGACCAGTCGCAAGAAGACGGACGAGGACGGCGGCGAATCTTCGCGATCGCGGCCGCCGATCAAGGAGGGCAGCGTCACAAAAAAACGTTTCCAGTGCAGTACCGTGTCCCAGTAAAAGCGCCGCCAGCGTTTTCGCGCCTGGGGGTCGCGCGGAGTTTGGGCGATAAGCGACGCAACCCGCCGCAGGCTGCGGCCGGTCTGGCGATACAGGTCGGCGACAATTCGCCGCAGCGGCCAGAGCTCGACGGTGACCTGCGTCATGCCACGCTCTTTGCACGCACCCAGGCGCTTGTGGCCGTCGGCGAGAAAATAACGCCCGGCAATGCGGACGATCGACAGCGGCGGAAATTTCGCGCCGTTGTCCATCGCCGCGCGATACTCGGCGATTTTCTCGGGAGCATGAGTCGAGCTCAGCAAATCGATTATCGAATCAATCGGAAAGACCCTGGTCTCGAATTCCGCGAGCGACGAGTCGAAGCAATCCGGCCCGGAGCCGGCCGGCGCGGCGCGATTAGTCGATGGTTGCAAGGTGCTCGACACTTTACGAATAGTCAGTCGAATTATCTATTGCGTTCAAAGCGTCATCGGATGACCGCTGAACGATTCGACTATCGATACCGGCGCCGATTGAGCAGCCACCAATGCGGTGCGAGGCACGAAAAATGATTGCTCAAGCGCGTACTGACCTTCCAGAACCGCGTGGGGCACTGCATCGGTAAAAACCAGCCAGCTCGCGCCGGGTTCGAACTCGTGCCGGTACTTTCTGCATCGCGCCTGGAATGAGCCGCTGCTTTTCATACGGGCATGCAAATCGAGCATCACGCGATCGTAAGGCGAGCGGTCAGGAATTTTGAATCCAGCCAGTTTCGCAAGATGGACGAGGCGCGCGGCCGCGCGGGCCGGCCTCGACTCGGCGTGGCCGATCGCGCCGCGAACCATCGCGGCGAACTCATGGTCGCGTTCCAGCACCGGCATCGGGTCGGATGTCATCCAGATTCGCGGCCGCTGCGGATGGATGTTGGTGAACATCCTGAGAATTCGCGCGCCATTGCCGGGCCTGCCGGGAAACGCATCGAGGTGCAACAGATCGTTGCGCGAGTTCGGCGAGAGATCGCGATTACGCTCCTCGATCGGGCGAAAGCTGCACAGCTCGATTCGCCAGCTCTCGGCATAGGGCGCGAGCAAGCCGGCGCAGAAGCCAATCGCTGCCGCGCTGTATCCTTTGAGCGCCGATCGAATCGCCCCGGCCGAGCCGCCGCGCAAGCCCTGGAGCTTTTGCGACGCCGGCGAATAAGAAACGTTCTTGTGCGCGACCTCGCCGGCCCGCACAGCCAACAGCGAGGCGCGCGCAGAATCGGCGACGAGCGCCTGCGAATCCCTGAAGAGCAGAATCTCGCCATGCTCGAGCTGCTCGCAATACCATCGCGAGCGAATTGCCGCCGGCGTGGTCCGAACCCAGCCCGCTGCCGAATAGTCAGTTACGTCGATCAACGGCAGGTTACTTTTCTTCGCCCATCAGGAATATCGAAATAGCAATCGAGCCGAACAGGATATTCGGCAACCATGCCGCGGGCCAGGGCGGCAGGATACCGGACTTGCCAAACGACATCGTGAACCCGAGCACCAGCCAATAGCCAAACCCGGCGGCGAGGGCGTACCCGATATTGCGCGCGAGGCCCGCCTGGCGCGGCAACGGATCAAGACTGAGCGCGAAACCGATGGCCGCCAGTATCAGGCACGATACCGGCATCGCATATTTCAGGTCGCGGTCCGCAACATAGCGCTGCGCGTTCAGCCCGACGCGCCGCAAACCGCGAATGAATTGACTCAGCTCCGCGAGACTGAAGTCGTCGGGACTCACCTTCTGGGGATTTTCAAGGTCAGACGGCAGGAGGTCGAAATTCATGTCCTGATCGGTGCGATGCCAACCGGGGTTACCGAGATCACCGATGGCGATGGAGTGAACGTTCTCGAAGCGCCATTTCCGGCCGGTCCAGGTAGCACTATCAACGAGGGTCACGGCGCGCAGTTCCGACGAACCGTCAAATCGAAATATAGTCAGATCGCTGAGTTCCTTGCGCGCCGAATTGTAGTCCTCGGCCACGATAAATGCATTGCGGGTGCGGAACCAGCTTTCGCCGCCGACGTGACGCCGGTCGTGAGCACGAATCCTCCTGGTCAAGACCTGTTCGGCGCAGCGATTGGTCGCCGGCACGATCGTTTCCGAAACCGCAAAGTCGAATATGGTCGCGCCGATCGCGATGAGTACGAGCGGGATCGCGATCTGGAGCCGGCTGATGCCGAGGGCCTGCATCGCGATTACTTCGCCGGTCCGATTCATCATCGCAAAGCCGAACATCACCCCGGCCAGCAATGACACCGGCATGAGCTTGGTCACGATGAAAGGGATGCGCAGGCCGAGATACTCAATTCCGGCCAGCGCGGCGGAGTTCGCGGTGATGTTATTGAACTGATCGGCCGCGTCGGCGAGCAGATGCACGAGGGTGAAGGCCGCCACCACGAGCATAAACGGCTCGAGCAATCCGCGGAACACGAGCCCGAAGGCGGTTGGCGGTGCGATTCGCCTCATCAACTCGCGGCTCCGGCGCCCGGCAGCAGCCCATCCATCCAGCGCCGCAGCCGGTAGGAGATCGATTCGCCATGCTCACCGCGATCGAGAACGGTGCGGCGAAATGGAGCAATCGCGATCGCGATGAAGAGCAGGTCAGGCACGCTGGCTCCCACGTAAGTCTCGATCACATGCGCCTGCGCAAACGCCTCACCCGCGCGCATCAGCACGTAGTACACGAAGAACAGCATCAGGGCGAAAGCGAATCTTTCCGAACGGCCGCCGCGAACGGGAGTGAGTCCGAGTGTCATGCCGAGAAGCGCAAACGGAAAGATCGCGATCGGAATCGTCCATCGATGCGCCATCTCGATCTCTGCGGGAATGTCCGGATGGCCGGCGTGGCGCGCGCGCTTGATTTGATGCCACAACGCCACGGTCGTCAGTTCCAGCGGCAGCGGCTGCGCGTACCTGAGGCCTTCCTTGGGCGTCATCGCAATATCGTAAGTATCGAACTGCACGACGTGGCGCGCGTCGCGCGACTTGTCGCCGCCGTAGATCCATCCGTCGCGCAAACGCATCGTAACCGCGAGGTCGCCCGGATGCGGCACAAGCAGACCGCTGCGGGCGAATATGATCGAGCGCGCGGAAGGATTGCGATTGTCGGAGATCAGTACATTGACCAGCTTGGTGCCGGGCGGTTCGGCGCGATCGAAGTACACCACCATGCCGTCGAAGTTGCGATTGAACACCTTCTCCGGCAGCCCGGCCGTCGCCCGCGTATGCATCAGGTCGACGAGCTCGCCGCGCAGCTTCACGTTCGCGGCCGGCGCGATCTTCATCGCCGTCAGCATCTCGATTGGATAGATCGCCGCGGCGACCACGATTACCGGCAGCGCGATGCGCCCGAAGCTGACGCCGCACGCGCGCGCCGCGATGATTTCCTGGTCGCCCGAGAGCCGCCCGATACCGAGCATCGTGCCGAGCAGCACCGCCATCGGCAGGCTCAGCGCGATCAGGCTGGGCATCAGGTATCCGAGCAGCGCGAGCACCTCGGTCGCGGCCACGCCCTGGTTGACGATCAGGTCGATCAGCTTGAGCAATCGCGCGACCACCAGCACCAGCGTTATGACGCCGAGGCTTATCGCGATCGGCACGGCAACTTCGCGCGCGACATAGCGATCGAGGATTTTCGAGCGAACTATCACGAAAACTGTAGCGGCCGATCGTCGATGCGGCGGGCGCGGCTACTTGAACCTCGGCATCGGGTCCAGAATGCTGAGCGCTGGGCTTTCATTTCAATTCAATGGCGAATCGATCAAATCGAGGACGGCGATTGCGCTTTTTCGTGCTGGAAAAAATTCTGCTGCCGATCGCGATCGTGCCGCTGCGCCTGATCGTACGAACGTGGAGGCTCGATCCGCCGAGCACGGAGAGCCAGGCCGAGGTGATCAACTGTCCGCGCGTCGTGCTTTTCACCTATCACGGGATGTTTCTGCAGCTTCTCGCCTACGCGCATCTGGTCAACAACGCCGGCCGCCGCCTGGTGGTGATGCTGACGCCGAGCCTCGACGGACGCCTGCTCGCGGCGATGCTGAGTCACTTCGATATCGATTCGGTCATGGCCTCGCCGGGTGATCGCGATGTGCGCGGCGCGCTGGAATTCACGCGGCGTATCGAGGCCGGCGATCTGGGTCTGATAGCGGTTGACGGACCGCGCGGCCCCGCGTGTGTTGCGCAGCCGCGCGCGCTCGAGCTCGCCCGCACGGCGGACGCGCAGATCTACCTGACGATTACTTCGGCAGGGCGCGGAATTCGATTCGGTTCCTGGGATTGCTCCTACTTGCCGCTGCCGTTCGCCAGGACGGCGCTGCATATCGAGAAATTTCCCGCGAGCGCCGGATCCGAGGCGCTGCAAGCCGCGATGCTCCGGTCGGCGCGCGATCTTCAGAGCCCTGTTGTAGCCGCGGCATTCGACCGCACATGAGATCAGACGACGCGGCCCCGCGCGTCTTTCCATCGGCGATGCAGCCAGAACCATTGCTCGGGATGCCGATAGATCATGCGCTCGAGCGCCGCGTTATACATCTGCGTGTTCGCCCGCAGATCGGCGTCGGCATTCCCCGTATCGATAGTTTCGAGGGGATCCTCGAAGTGAAGAACATGAGTGCCGTCGGGCTCGCGATAGCTCGAGCCGGGGATGACGGGGGCACCGGTTGAGAGCGCGATGGTGGCGAGGCTGCGAAAGGTCGATGCGGGATGGCCCATGAAATCGACCGTGATTCCGTCGCGGCCGCCGGCGTGCTGGTCGAAGACGAACACGACGGCGTCGCGCGCGGCGAGGCGGTCGAGCACGGTGTCGAGTCCGCCGCGAGTCGGGATCACGCCGAGGCCAGCGCGCGTAAAGCGCCGGGTGACGAAGCCATCGAGAAAACCGGGCAGCCGTTTGCGCAAAAAATGAAAGCGCCCGCGCCATTCGGGAAATTGCTCAATCGCGGCCGGCAACACGTACTCCCAGTTGCCGAAGTGGCCGGTTAAAAAAAGCAGTCCGCGGCCGATATCCTTGGCCCGCAGCGGCGAGTCAGGGTTCTCGATACGGACCCTGGCGCGGCGGTGCGCGCCCGGAACGACCGTTGCCACCAGGACTTCGGCGATCGATCTGGCCAGATGTCCGTAGGAGGCGCGCGCCAGGCGCTGAATTTCCTCCTCGTCAACTCGATCTGCAAAAGCGCGCCGCAGATTCCTTAGTGCGGTGCCGCGCCGAACCGGAAAGAGGTTGTACGCGGCGCGATCGAGGGCGGTGACTCGCGTCTCGCGCGGCGTCGCGATCGCAACCGCACAAGCGCTGTCCGAGTCATGGGTGAGCGACACCGCGATCGGTCCAAGGCGATATTGGTCGAGGATCTGCTGCGCGCGCAGGCTCGGCGTGACGGCAGGTTCACCGTAACCGTTGCGACAGATAGCAAAGTCGCGCGGCTCGATTGCGCCGAGCGCAGTCTCGCGCGGCAGCAGCTTCAGGCAGGCTTCCTTGGCGGCGAAGCGCGCCGCCAGCGACGCAGTCGCGGATGCGCCGGTGCCGGCCTCGCGCAACTCCTCGTCGCAGAAAACGTCGATGCGGTCCGCGGGCGGCGTTTCGGCCAGCAGGCGCTCCATACGTGCGAGCTGCACCGTATCGATCCCGCATCGGAGACGCGAAGCGTTTTGAGGCATCAGCGGCTCGAGCCACCAGCGCGAACGATGAGCGCGGTGCTGAAAGAGCCGAAGCCACGGCACAGGACAAGCCCGATCGGACTGCGCGGAGTCTGCGCATCGCGCGAAACTGGCAGGCCGGCACTGGCGGCGGCGGGACTCTCGAAGGTCGCGATACCGGGGACGGTTCCGTGGGCGAGACTTTTAAGCGCGAGCACCGCCTCGATCATGCCGGCACCCGCGAGCAGATGACCGATCCCCCACTTGAAGGAAGTAATCGGCGGGACCGACGAACCGAAGACGCGTTTTATCGCGGCGGCCTCGGAGTCGTCGGAGGCCGGCGTGCCGTTTCCGTGCGCGACGATCGCGCCGATCTCGGAGCGCTCGAGGCGAGCCGAATCGAGTGCAGCTTCGATCGCACGCGCGAGCCCGTCGCCGTCGCGCCGCAGCGGCAGCAGTCCGCCGGCTTCCGAGGTGCAGGCGACAGACAGAACTTCGCCGAGAACCGGTGCATCGCGGCCGGCGGCAGATTCCCGCGTTTCGAGCATCATCGCGGCCGCGCCCTCGCCGAGCACCGTGCCGTCATGACGCTCGTCGAAGGGCTTGAGCGATGTGAGAGAGAGCAAACCGAGCGACGAGTAATAGACTATCGATTGCGGCTCGACGGGAGCATCGTGGGCAACGACCACGACGCGATCGGCCTCGCCATCGCGGAGCGTGTCGAGCGCCTGCCCGATCACCAGCGGACCGCTCGAGCTTTGATTGACGAAACAGCAGTTCGGTCCCTTGAAGCCCTGGCGGATGCCGAGATGACACAGCACGTTGTTGGGCAGCGACTTCAAAAGGAACATCGGGTCGACCTGCGAAGTCAGTTCCTCGCCATAGACGCGCAGCTCGCCCCGCGCCGCGCTCATCAGCGGAAAGAATTCGTATGAGTCCTGGTAATTGCCGCCGCCGGATGCGTCGTAGATCCCGGTGCGATCGTTGAAGGCCTCGATCGCCGCAGCTTCAAGCGTCTCGCGCGTAGCTGCGATACCAGCCGCGGCGATCGCGCGCTCCGCGGCATACAGACCCAACAAATCGGTGCGCCGGATCAACTTGTGCAGCTTGCGATCGCTGACCAGCTCGCGCGGCGCGAGGTCCGGGATGCAGGCGGCCAGCGGCGGCGGCGTGTCAGCTGAAGCCCATTCCATCATGGGGCCGATTGCCGAACGTCCCGCGTACAGTGCATCGAGGATAGCGCCGGGATCCTTGCCGAGCGCGCAGATCGCGCCAAGCCCGGTGATGACAATTGGTCGATCCATTACGAATCAGCCGCAACGCGGCGCAAGGCGAGGCAACTGTTCGAGCCGCCGAAGCCAAACGAATTCGAGAGCGCGGCTTCGATCGGCGCCGCGAGCGCGCGCTCGCGAACGAAGTTGAGATCGCACTCAGGATCGTCGTCGCCGAGATTGGCGTTCATCGGCATCGTAGCGTGACGAATCGCGAGCGCGCAGATGGCGGCTTCGACCGCGCCGGCGCCGGCAATCAGATGGCCCATCATGCTCTTGGTCGAGCTGACGCGGACGCGATCTTTGGCGGCGCCGAAGACCGCCTTGATCGCGGCGCATTCGCTGCGATCGTTCATCAGCGTCGAAGTGCCGTGCGCGTTGATGTAGCCGACGCCGCGCGGCTCGAGATTGGCGTCGGCGAGCGCGCGGCGCATCGCCTGGATCGCGCCATCGCCCGAAGGATGCGAATCGGTGATTCGATAGCAGCTGAGCGAATTGCCCTCGCCGGCGAGCTCGGCGTAGATTCGCGCGCCGCGCCGGCGCGCCGACTCCATCTCTTCGAGCACGAGGAAACCCGCGCCCTCGCCCAGCACGAAGCCGTTGCGCGTGCGATCGAATGGGCGGCTGGCACGCTCGGGGGAATCGTTGTCGGCAGAGAGCGCGCCGAGCAGGCAGAACGAGGCGACGCCCTCGGGATGGATCATCGAATCGAACCCACCGGCGAGCGCGAAGTCGGCACGTCCGCGGCGGATCAGCTTGAGCGCCGCGCCCACCGCCTGTCCACCTGAAGCGCAGGCGGTGTGAACAGAGTTGCAGTAGCCCTCGATGCCGAAGCGCCGCGCCAAAAGCGCGATACCGGCGTTGGTCTGGCTGCGGCAGAAGACGACAGGGTCGGCGGCTTCGGTTCCCGCGGCGATCATCGCCCGCGGATCGAACTCGCCCGCGGGCGCGAAGCGCGCCTGGAGGCGCGACAGTTCGGCATAACCGATGCCCATCATGCCCGCGCCCACGATACATCCCCAGCGCGCCGCGGTTTCCAGACGCGGCGCGACCCCGGCGTCGAGGATGGCTTCTTCCGCGGCGGCGAGCGCGAATTGATTGAGGCGATTGGCGAACTTCAGCATCTTGCGATCGCTGATGCGCGCGGCGGGATCGAAATCCTTGACCTCGGCGGCGATTCGCACCGGAAAGCCGCAAGCATCGAAGTTGGTGATGCTCGAGAGCCCGCTGCGCCCGGCGATAAGTGCCGACCAGGTCGAGTTAAGATCGTTGCCGAGGGGCGTGACGAGCCCGATCCCGGTGATTGCGACGCGGCGGCGCGGGTTACTGGTCACAGCCATTGGAAAGTCAGGCCGGCCGAGGCGATCCGCTTGTTATCGACGTGAGCGTCCAGCGCGAAGGATACCGACGAGGTGTCGGAATCGCGCAGGCCGGCGCTCAGAGCGACCGCCGTGCCAGGGGCGATAAAGGTTCTGAGCTTGAGGTCGGTGATTCGAATCGCGCGGGTCGCGGGCATGCGTCCGCCATGCCGGTTTTTGAGGGCCAGCACGGCGAGGCGGATTTCCGCATCGAGCAGGAGAGTAGCAGGAAACACGGGCTTACGCGGAAAGTGATCGGCATAAAAAGAGGCATCGGCGGGCGTGACAATCGAGCAGCGGGCGCTGTCGGCGCCAGCCACATTGTGCAACTCGACGGCCTCGTTGAGCGGCGCGGCGAACTCGACCGGGGCCGTTGCGGAGCGGAGCAAGGCGAAGCGGCTCTTCATCGCATCGGGATCGTCGAAATCGCCAAGCGCGAGCATCGGCGCGCCGCATCGTTCGAGCGTCACGAATGGCTGGCCGTCGATAGATGCGGAGCCCGAGTAGGCAACCGCGTCGTCGTCGCAGGTGTCCATTTCCACGGCCAGCTCGACGCGATCACCGGCGGCGGGCACAGCGGCGATCACGCACTCGCCGACCAGGCCGGCAACGGGCCTGAGCCGCCACTGCGAATGCTCGATTGCGATCCATCCTGCGAGTTGGCCGATCGCCTCGGCGATGAGGCAAGGCGGGAACTTGGCGTCGCGCGGAATCCGCACGCTGCCACGGGCGCCGCGTCCCGATTGAAACTCGCTTATCGATTCGACGAAGAGAAATCTCAACGGCGGTTCGCGGAGACTTGCCCCGCGTCAGGCGGTTGCGGCCTGCTCAGCCAGAGCGCGTGCGACGACCTTGCAGAAAGTTTCGACGGTGAAGAGCCGCGGGATGTCATCGACCCGCAACGTCGCGGGAAAACTCTCGGGTGGAACTTCGCTCAGATACTCCTGGAGGCGCTGGCGGCCGGCCGCGGTGACGACACCTTTGTGCTCGAATTCCGATTCGGGCAAATCGCCGCGCGCGTCGCTGGCGATTCGATTGCGCGGAATCTTGATCTTGAAGCCGCGCTCGAGGCGGAAGACGATATCGAGCAGATCGATCGATTCGGCGCCGAGGTCGTCGATGATGCGGCTTCCCAGCTGGCATTCGTCAACTTCGCGCGCGAGCGCGTCGGCGATGGCGCTGGCGACCTTGGGATAGACGGCTGAAACTTCGTCGTGGGTAATTAGGGGGGCTGATGACATCCAGTCACTCCATCTTGAATCCGCCGTCGACGTGCAGAATCTCGCCGGTAATGTAATCCGCAAAGCGCGAGGCGAGAAACACGACCGCAGCGGCAACGTCGGCGGGTGTGCCGAGCCGGCGCAGCAGGATGCGGCTCATAACTTCGTCCTGGGCCTGAGATACGACGCGCGCCGACATGTCGGTTTCGATAACGCCGGGCGCGACCGCGTTGACGTTGATGCCGCGCGGGGCGAGCTCGACGGCGAGCGCGCGGGTGAGGGAGTTAATCGCGCCCTTGCTCGCGGCATAGTTGGTTTGGCCGCGGCCGCCCTTTCTGGCGGCCACCGAGCTGATGTTTATGATCTTGCCGGCGCGGCGCGAGATCATCGGGGGCAGCGCGGCGCGGGTCAGGTTGAAAGTCCCGCCGACGTTGGTCTGGAGAACTGCGTTGATGTCGTCGTCTTCGAGCATCGGTAACAGGTTGTCACGCACGATACCCGCGTTGTTGACGAGGACATCGATCCAGCCGAAACGCTCGAGCACTTTATCGACCAGCTCGGCGCACGCCGGCGCGTCGCGCACATCGATTTGCTCCGCCGTAACTTCGAGGTTCTGAGTGCGCGCACTCTCGACGACGGCGAGCGCGGAGGCTCGATCCTCGCGATAGAGGAAGGTGACGTGGGCCCGCTCGGCAGCGAACGCCTCGACGATCGCGCGGCCGATAC
Source organism: Candidatus Binataceae bacterium (assembly GCA_035508495.1). Taxonomy (NCBI): domain Bacteria; phylum Candidatus Binatota; class Binatia (SeqCode); order Binatales (SeqCode); family Binataceae (SeqCode); species Binataceae bacterium (SeqCode). The sequence goes on along the minus strand of DATJMX010000040.1, from coordinate 108,111 downwards.
CGCGGCTGCCGCCGCTGACGATCACCGATTTGCCGGCGAGGCCTGAATCACCCAGCATCGTTATCCCGCGATCGAGAATCCGCCATCGACGACGATGGTCTGTCCATTGATCATCGCGGCTTCGGGCAGGCACAAAAGGTAGACCGCGTCGGCGACCTCCGCCGCGCGCATCGCGCGGCCCTTGGGCGAGCGGCGTTTGAACTGCGCGAGCATCTGCTTGCGATGCGGGAAGGCCTGCAGCGCGTCGGTATCGACCAGACCGCTGCTGATGGCGTTAACGTTGATGCCGCGCGGGGCGAGCTCGCAGGCGAGTGAGCGCACGACGGCTTCCAGAGCCGCCTTGGACGCGCCGATCAGGCCGTAGTCGGGAAGAGCGCGGCTGGCGCCGAGGCTCGAGATAGCGATCGCGCGTCCGCCCCGCGGCATCATCTGCGCCGCCCGCTGCATCAACGTCACCAGCGCGAAGGCGTTGGTTTCCATGCAGTAGCGCCAATGTTTGAGCGACGCGGACTCAAGCGGCCTCAGCACGCCGCTCGCCGCGTTGCTCACGAGGAGGTCGAGCCGATCGAAGGTGCGGCCCAGCTCCTCGAATACCTCGCGCACGCTCTCGGGGTCGGCGACATTGCCCTGGAGCGCGAGGGCGCGGCGGCCCATCGCGGAAACTTCGGCGCACAGCGACTCCGCCTCGTCGTGCGCGTTGAAGTAGTTGGCCGCGACGTCGCATCCGCTGCCTGCGAGCTTGAGCGCGATCGCGCGCCCGATTCCGCGCGATGCCCCTGTGACCAGCGCAATCTTGCCCGCCAGCGGCATCTTGGCGGTGGTCTTCGTGCCATTGCTAACCATCTCGAAGCGCGATCGTTGCGCGCATCGGCCTCGGAGTCAAAATCCTAGTCCGCTGCCGCCATCCGCCGGTCGGCCTTGCCATCTTCAACAATGCCCTCGCTCTCGGCGACGCCTGCCCCGTTCGAGACCAGGTCGAGCACCGCCGCGGCAGCGTTGTCCATCGCCCCCGGCGGTCCCATGATATCTGCGAGCTCGGCCAGCCGCGCACGAATTCGATTGCGCCGCAGATCGTCGGTCATGAGCGACCACATCTCCGCCGCAAGCTGTTCCGGTGCGATTCGCCAATGGAAAAACTCCGGCTGCACCATCTCGCCGAGCAGGATGTTCACCATCCCGATGTACTTCACGTACATGATTCGACGCGCGGCGGCATAGCGAAGATGATCACACTGGTAGACGATCACCGAGGGGATGCCGAGCAGCGCAGCTTCGAGCGTCGCGGTGCCGGCGCATTGCAGAATCGCCTGCGCATGGCTCATCACGCCGAACGAATCGGGCGCGTAGATCGCGAGATCGCTGAGGCCGCTGCGCCGCGCCTCGAGCTCCAGACGCTCGCGCAGCGCGTCCGAGGCAATCGGCACCGCGAACTGCAGATTGGGATCACGCGCCCGCAGGATCTTCGCCGCGGCAAACATCAGATCGCAGTGCGCGTCGAGCTCCTGCGGCCTGCTGCCCGGCATCAGCACAACGAGACGGCGGCCTGGATCAAGACCGATCGCGCGCACCGCGGCGGCCGAGTCGTCACGAACGCGGACCACATCGCGCAACGGATGCCCGGTCCAGACCGTATCGACTCCCGCCGCCCGATAAAGGTTGGCCTCCTCGCGAAACGCGCACAGCACGCGCGTGATATAAGGCGCCATCCACCTGAGCCGCCATCGCCCCCAGAACCAGACTTGTGGCGGAAAGAAGAAGACTGTCGGGATACCGCTCTTGCGCAGCCATCGCGCGATAAGGACGTTGAGCGTTTCGTTGTCGATGAGTACCGCGACGTCGGGCGATTGCTCGCGGATCATCGCGGTGAGCCGGCGCCACACGCGCACGACCGAGCGGAGCGTGCGCACCGAATCCGGCGGCCCCACCATCGAGACGTCGCTGCTGTCGCACATGGCGTCCATCCCGGCGCCATGCATCAGCGGACCACCGGCGCCGATCAGCTTCACGCCGGGCGATCGGCGCCGAAGCGCAGCAGTGAGCCGCGCAGCATTCTGATCGGCCGAGACGTCCGCAGCAATTAGACAGATTGTCGGTGGTCCGCCGTTTTTGCTCATACGCCGGCCGCCGTCAGAAAAGGCTCAAGCGTGTGGGAGTAGCACGCGGCGATCGAAGCCGGATCAGGCAGCACTGCCAACTGACGCTCGTGAGCGCTGCGGCGCTGCGTATCGTCGTCGAGCCAGCGGCGTAACGTAGCAGCGAGAGCGCTCAGATCCGCGCTCTGCGCTTCAGGCGTCGCCGATACGAGCGCACGCGCTTCAGCATCGAAGTGATGAAAGTTTGCACCAAACAGAGCCGGAACTCCGGCGCGCACGGGCTCGAACGGATTGTGACCACCGTGGCGTTCGAACCCGCCGCCGACGATCGCGCAGGACGCCAGCGCATAGAAGCGGCTGAGTTCACCCATCGTATCGACGATCATCACGCGCCACCCCTTTTCAATCTCGCGCGCCGAACGCCGGACGTATTTCCATGCGCGCCGGCTCGCCCATCGCTCAATAATCCCAACTGCGGCCAGATGCCGAGGAGCCACAATCAGGCGCACATCCTCGGGAATCACCGCCGCGATAGATTCGAGCACGTTGTTTACTTCATCGCCATGGATACTGCCGCAGACGACGACTCGATCGTGCGGACCAATTCCGATATCGCGCCGCAACGCCTCGGGGTCATCGAAGACCCGTGACGATCCCATGTACTTGAGATTGCCCGCGCTAACGCATCGATCCGCAGGAGCGCCGAGCGCGATGAATCGATCGCGCTCGACGTTGTCCTGCGCGAGGATCCTCGTGAAGCGGCTGAGCGTCGGCCCAATGAATGGTCTGATCGCCCTGTAGCGCGGCAGATCGCCCGAGTAGATGCGCGCGCTGACGCTGAATACCGGGATACCGCGCTCTTGCGCTTCGAACACCATCCGCGGCCATAGCTCCGTCTCGACGATCGCGAGGGCACGCGGCTGCCATCGATCTAACGCCCGCACGAGGCAATCGCTGACATCCCAAGGCACAAGACTTGCCACCCGAGCCTCGGGAGTGACGCGGCGAATATAATCGAGGCCGGCTCGGTTGGTCGCCGTGAAGACCGGCTCGAAGTGATGACCACGCTCACGCAGTAGGTTTGACAAAGCGACAGCGGCCGCCATCTCTCCGGCCGATGCGCCGTGGAACCAGATCACTGGTGCACCGGCCGAGGGCACATAGCCGAGGCGTGAATGTAATTCTTCGGATGAAGCTCCACGAATACGTTCAATAAGATGTGCGCACTTAAAGAGCAACGGCGACAGCAGTGCGTACATTCGCTCAAGTGAGCTTAAAGGCACGCCTGACGGAAGCGCAAATTCGTTCGATCCCGATTCCATTCAAAAACGAGTGATTTTCAGAAGTACCGCGTGAATCCCTCGCGCCCGCTGCCACTCTTCTCGCTGCCCCTTCTCGCCATCAGAATTCGTTCAAGGAAACTCCGCAAACAGACGATTTGCAACAGCGCAAGGCATCGCGGATTTCAGAAAATGGCTTGCATATCGCCGGTTCGATTGTTCTGACCGCCTGTCGTACTCGATGTGACAAGGATGCAGACGCGGGTCGTCTTCGTGCTATCTTCGCGATGCGGCGTGAATTGCGGCCGCCAATCAGTTGAACCTCCGCGACAGGCCTCAAAACTTCGCAGTAGATTCCCGATCGATCGCTCGTCCCGCGTGGCGCGGATGGGTGGCTGCTCTAGGGATCCTGGTGGCAGCGATCGTGTACGTGCTCGCCCACCGATGGGTCGCGCGGCGCATCGGGCCGCCTTTTCGAATCGCGATCGACAACCCGGCGGGTGCTCAGCCCAATGCGATCCTCGATGTGACCTGTTGCCGCCAGATGGAAGAAGTCGTGTTCGTCCACTTAACCGGCCGCGTCAGAAACGTCGGTCCGCGACCGCTCAAGATGGTGATCGCTCGCGCGCGCTATTTCGATCGTGAGGGCCATGAGATCGCGTCGGCGCAGTCGATGGTCAACAAACCGGTCCTCGAACCGGGTGACAAGCCCGCGGACTTCATGATCACAACTCCGGTCAATCTCGCGATAACGCGAGCTACGGTCGACTTCCGCCAGCCTGCCGGCCAACCGATACCGGCCCGCTATCGCGACTTCGGCTTCAACTTGAGCGACTGAGGGCACGATTCGAATCTTGCAATGAGCGACTCGGCCGTGAGTGCGGCTAGTACACCCAAGCCCGCGCCTGCAATCGTGTCGCTTGGATAGTGCGATCCCTCGAGGATGCGCTGAACACCGACCGCGATTGCGACCGCATATAATGCGACGCGCCAGCGAGGAATCAGCATCGCGAGCGCAGATGCAGACGCGAAGGCCACGCAAGCATGTCCCGAGGGGAACGAAAGATTCGCATGCGAAAACACCAGCCCGCGCAAGCCGCCATGGAAGAGGTCGAACCCGAACGGACGGGTGTTGAAGAAACCATTGTCGTAGATCGGCCGGCTTCTGCCGACTACCCACTTCGCCACCGCGTAGTACAGGCCTGATATCGCTCCCGACAGCCAAACAAGCACCGCGGATCTAAGTCCATATCCGCGCCAGAATAATAGAATCAGTCCGGCTCCAATACTCAAATAATATGTGCCAGCCGCTTTGACCATTTGCGCTGCACGCGACCATCGAACCGCACTATACAATCCGGTTTTGTAAACCCACGAGGCGATCGGATAATCCATCGTGAACGCGGCCGCGATTGCGGCTAACCACAGAGAGATCACGACCACGTACACATACTTGGCCGGCGTCTTTCCGCGCCCTTGCGCTGAGCGAATTCCCTCCGTGATCGCGTCGCTGGCCATTGTGAATTTCAGAATCAACCGGCGAAATCAGCTCGCGCCTGGCCGCGATTGTGAATAAAGCGGATAACGACCGACCAGGCTTCCTTACGCTCATCCGAATCAAACGAGACCAGCGCCCAGCCGATAGCAAAAGCTGGAACGGCTATAATCGTCGAGATGAGTGCGCGGATCCCGGAGAGCGGCGTTGTACCAAGCTCTGCAAAGGCAAACGCGATGCCGAGTACAATCAGGGACAACAGCGCGATCGGTCCGATTTCATATACCACTCGCGAAAATTCGATCCGCAGGACCTGCAGCGCTCCATACTGCATATACCACGCATTTGTAAGCACGTGAGCAAACACGCTACCTGCGATCACGCCGGCGATTCCCCATCGCTGGACCAGCCAGATCGATAGTGTGAGATTCAAGGTGCATTCCACCGCTGCGACAACCGTCAATCCATAGTGCCGCATCGTCGAGGTTAGAACGATATAGGCGGGATTCGCGATAATCCCCATCAAGAGCAACGAGGTCTGTAGTGCGAAAGTCGCCTTGCCGGGGAAAATACCCGGCCCGGCCCAGAACTGCATCAGGCCCGGGCCGAGGAACCATAAGCCCATCGTGGTGGTAACGCCAAACAAAAATGCGAACTTGAGAAAAAGTATGTATCCGGTTTGCAACCTGTCGCTACGTTGTAACGTGAAGTCCGCCGTCACATAGGGCGCCAACGTGTCGAGAATTACCGAAAAAATTCCCGAATTGATGAATACGAGCTTCATCGCGACCGCGTACTGCGTGACTTCGGCCGCGGGACGGAATGCGGCGATAACCAGGTTGTCGAGCCCGACATTAATAGTCTGTGCGATCTGAATCGCAAAGAACCCCGCGCTCGGAACGATCAGCCGCCGCATCATGCTTAAGGAAAATTTCCTAATCCGCGGCCGTGCTTCAGGACTGATTCGAATGGCGTAAACGCACGAGGCAATCGCACCAATCACGCGGATACCGCCCTGGATTACGGCGACGGCCAGAATCCGCAAGCCGGCCGCCAGTGCGGCCGTCATCGCCGCCACGCGCCCCACGGTCGAAAACGCGCCGATCGCCTGCTCCTGGTCAACCCTTTTCACGCCGCGCAGCAGCATCGCGTATACGTCGAAAGGCAGTGCAACCGCGCTGCAGACGGCAACGATCACCAGCGCAACGATCGTCGCGCGGTCCGCATAAGCAAGGAAATGAGTTGAAATTGCCGGCAGTTTGATCAGGAAAATCCCGAGCAACAGCGCCGTCACCGCGCCATAGCCGAAGAAGCTGGTCGATGTCAGTGTATCGATTTCATTCAGATCGGCTCGCGCGTTGGCCATCGCATACTCATTAGCCAGCGTCCGCGACAAACCCAGATTAGCCATTGAGAAGTATGAAGTGAGACTGAGAATAACCAGCCACTCTCCATACAGAGTGTGTCCGAGCAGGCGAACGAACAGCGGCACCAGCACCAGCGGCGCGACTATGGTGGTGGCATAGTTCGCGTAGCTGAAAAACAGATTATTGAAGACCTGCCTGCGCATACTCAGTGCACGGACTTGCAACGCCACCCGCGCAAACGCGCTTGAGGCATCAGCTTTTCCCCCGCATGCATTCGAGCATCGCGGCCAATCCGTCGCGAAGGCCGACGCAGGGCATCCATCCGAGCTCGCGTTTCGCTTTGCCAATATCGGCAATAACGTCGAGCACTTCCTCCGTGCGCGGCTTGTTCTCGGACCGAAGCGGCTTCGGCTCGAGACCCAACGACCAAAGCACGCTCAAAATCTCGGCGATACTCGCGGAGCGGCCCGAACCGGCGTTGTAGGTTCCTGACGCCCGCCGTTCCATGCTCAGGATCAGCATCTCGACCAGGTCCGAAATGTACAAATAGTCGCGCCGGGGCCGGGTATCGGCGACTATGATTTCATGGCGCGATCGATCCAGGGCCTGCGCGAGAAGTTTGGGAATCAGGAACTGTGGCGACTGACCGAAGCCATAGCTATTGAACGAACGGATGATCGCCGCACGGATACCGAACTGCTGCGCGTAATAGCGCGTCGCCTCCTCGGCCAATATTTTCGTGTGGCTATACGGATTGAAGGCGCGCACCGGATGTTCTTCATCGATCGGCAGGTGCTCAGGCTGGCCGTAAACGTAAGTACTGATCATAGTCAACGACGCGCCGCTGCGGCGGCAGAACTCGAGAACGTTAATCGTTCCCAGCAGGTTGACGCGATAATAGTCGCGGGCTCGATTCCAGCTATCCGGAACGAATGACAGACCCGCGAGGTGAAAAACGTGATCGACCCCTTCGTAGTCGAGCGCGCAGCCAGCGATGTCACCGTCGGCGCTGCTATGCGCACGAACATCATGGCCGCGGCTATCCAACTCTCGCACCAGGTGTCTGCCGATGAACCCGGAAGCGCCAGTGACTAATATGGACCGGGGCTTACCCAAGGAACCGATCCTTGCCGCGCTCGAATTCCTCGATCGCCTGCGAATAATCATCGGGCCGCCCGATATCGAGCCAGCAGCCGTCGTATTTATAGACCCGCACCTGCTCTCCGCGGCGCAACAATTCGAGCATCAGATCGTCGAAACCGAACTTCCTGCCCCTGGGTACTCTGTCGAGAATATCGCGGCTGGCAGCATAGACGCCCATGCTAACGAGGTAGTCCGTTGCTGGCTTCTCGGCGAATCCGCTGAGAATGCCGTTCGAGTTAGTAGTCAGTACGCCGAAATCCGTGACATGCCTGCGATGCGTCGCGGCAATAGTGAATAGCCGCCCGTCTCTCACGTGATCGTCAAAAAGCTGGCCGATATTCAGATCGGTGAGAACATCGCCATTCATCAGCAGGAAATTCGCCGGCAAATCGTCGATCAGCGTGAGCGGCGCAATCGTGCTGAGCGGCTCCGGTTCGAGCGAATAGTCAATCGCGATATTCCATTTCGAGCCGTCACCGAAAAATGCCTTGATAATGTCAGCCTGATGATTCACGGCGAGAGTCACGCGCTCGAAACCAAAACGCGCGAGCTGGCGAATTATTATTTCCAAAATCGGGTGATCGCCGAGCGGCATCAACGGTTTCGGCAGCGTTATGGTATATGGCCTCAGGCGCGTGCCCTGCCCGCCCGCGAGTACAACCGCGCGCCTAGACATTATAACTGGCGCTCTTGTAGAAGCTTAAATTGTCGGCCTGCCGGAACCATTCGATAGTCGCGCGAAGGCCTTCGGCCAGAAGCACTTGCGGCTCGAACGCGCATGCCGACGCGATCTTGCGACTGTCGCATTTAAGGCGCATCACTTCGCTCGCCGCCGGCCGGATCCGCTCGCGATCGGTTACGATCCGGGCCTCAACGCCCATGATCTCGGCGATCGTCGTGAACAACGCCTCAATAGTTATTTCGCTATTGGAGCCGATGTTAAATACTTGGCCTTCGACGTCCAGGCTCGCAAGATCGATCAATGCGCGGCACGTATCCGATACGAATGTGAAATCGCGCGACGAATGAATCTCGCCGAGCCTTACTTCGTGATTCTTCGATGCGAGCTGCGAAATGATCGTCGGCACGATCGCACGTGCGCTCTGCCTTGGGCCATAGGTGTTGAACGGACGCGCGATCACGGCCGGCAATCCATACGAGGCGTGGAAGCTGCGCACGATCGCGTCGGCGCCGACCTTGGAAGCGGCGTAAGGCGACTGCGGCTGGATCGGATGTTGCTCATCGATCGGCACATAACTCGCGGTTCCATACACCTCGCTGCTGGATAGATGAACGAGGCGTCGAACTCGCGCGGCGCGCGCAGCTTCGCAGATGTTGAGGGTGCCCTTGATATTGGTATCCACGTAGCTCTCGGGCGCCTGGTACGAATATGGAATCGCGATCAGCGCCGCGAGATGAAAGATTATTTCCTGGTCCACGGTGAATTGCGCGCATAGCCGCGAATCGCGAATGTCGCCGCTTACGATCTCGGCCTGCGCGGCGGCCGGACTGCGTTCGAGCCAGCCGCGGAAGTTGAACGAGTTGTAGTTGACGAGCGCGCGCACCCGGGCGCCCTCGGCCACCAGCATCTCGACCAGGTGCGATCCGATGAACCCGCCCGCGCCGGTGACCAGCACGCGTTTGCCGCTGAGCTTCAGGCCGCATCCTCCACGTTGGAAATCCGCTGGCATTTTAGCCCATCCTACCGTCTGAGGAGCAACACGGGGTCGTGGCCGCCCGAGCCTCGCGCGCGATTGGCGCAGCGTTCGTGCTCCGGTAACGGAAATCTAATTTGTCGGGAACATCGGGCGGCTCTAATGTTCGACGATTGGGTTTCGCAGCCGAGCTCGCGTGAAGAAAACACATGCCCGAAGACAACATCACAGTCGAATCGATCAAACAGCGTATACTCGACAACCTCCAGCTCGCGCTCGCGCGTCAGCCGCGCTATGCGACGCGGCGCGATTGGTACACCGCGGTTGCACTAACCGTGCGCGGGCTGATTGTGGCGCATTGGTATCGCGGCACCAACATCCGCTCCGACGATCACGATCGCGTTGTAGCCTATCTCTCAGCCGAGTTCCTCGTCGGACCGCATTTGCAGAACAACCTCGTCGAGCTCGGCATCCATCGCGTCGTCGAGCAGGCCGTAACCGAGCTTGGGCAGGATCTCAACGACCTCGTCTGGCAGGAGCAGGAGCCAGGCCTCGGCAACGGCGGCCTCGGGCGCCTCGCCGCGTGTTACATGGAATCGATGGCGACGCTGCAGATGCCGGCGATCGGCTACGGCATCCGCTATGAATTCGGGATCTTCCGCCAGCTTATCCGCGACGGATGGCAGGTCGAGATGAGCGACGAGTGGCTCAGACTCGGCAATCCGTGGGAGATCGCGCGGCCGGAGAACGTGCACCAGGTGCAGTTCGGCGGCCGCGTCGAGACTTACACCGACGAGTCGGGGCGCGAGCGCACGAAATGGATTCCAGAGCGAATCGTGCGCGGCGTCGCCTACGACACACCGACCCTGGGCTTCCACGTGCCGTGGGTGAATCTGCTGCGGCTGTGGAAGGCGGAAGCGCACGAGGAGTTCAATTTCCAGGCTTTCAATGTGGGCAACTATTACGGCGCCGTCGAGGACATGGTGCAGTCCGAGAACATCACCAAGGTCCTCTATCCCAATGACGAGCAGGTCGGCGGCAAGATCCTGCGCCTCGAGCAGCAGTACTTCTTCGTCTCGTGCTCACTGCAGGACATGCTGCGGCTGCATCGCCTGCGTCACCGCGCGATCTCGGAGTTTCACAAGTACTGGGCCGTGCAGCTCAACGATACGCATCCGTCGATCGGCGTCGCCGAACTGATGCGGCTTTTGCTCGACGAGCATCAGTTCGGATGGAACGAGGCGTGGGAAATCACCCGCCACACCTTCGCGTACACCAATCACACGCTCCTGCCCGAGGCGCTCGAGAAGTGGCCGCTGCCGATTTTCGCCAAGCTGCTCCCGCGCCATCTTCAGATCATCTACGAGATAAACCGCCGCTTCCTCGACCAGGTGCGCGAGCGCTTTCCCGACGACGCCTCGCGGCTGACGCGGCTTTCGATCATCGACGAGAGCGGCGACAAGTTCGTGCGGATGGCGCATCTGGCCGCCGTCGGCAGCCACAAGATCAACGGCGTCGCGGAGCTGCATTCGGAGCTGCTGAAGCAGGACGTGCTGCGCGACTTCGCCGACCTGTGGCCCGAGAAATTCACCAACGTCACCAACGGCGTGACGCCGCGGCGATGGATCGCGGTGAGCAACGACGCGCTGGCCGATCTGATCACGGACAAGATCGGCGACGGATGGTTGTCGAACCTCGAGCACCAGCTCAGGCGCTTCGAGGCGTTCGCCGACGATCCCGAAGTCCAGGACGCGGCGCGGCTCATCAAGTATGCGAACAAGCGCCGGCTTGCGGAAATGATCGAGCGCACGAGCGGCGTCAATGTAAACCCCGAGTCAATGTTCGACGTGCAGGTCAAGCGCATCCACGAATACAAGCGCCAGCATCTGAACGTCCTGCACATCATCGCGCTCTACAAGCGGATCAAGCAGAACCCCGGTATCGAGATGACGCCGCGCACCTTCGTGTTCGGCGGCAAGGCCGCGCCGGGCTACGCGATGGCGAAATTGATCATCAAGTTGATCAATTCGGTGGCCGAGGTCGTTAATCACGATCCCGAGGTGCGCGGGCGGCTCAAGGTCGCGTTCATCCCGGATTTCAACGTCAAGATTGGCGAGCATATCTATCCCGCCGCCGACCTGTCGGAGCAGATCTCGACCGCGGGCAAGGAAGCGTCGGGCACCGGCAACATGAAGTTCGCGCTCAACGGCGCGCTCACGATCGGCACGCTCGACGGCGCCAATATCGAGATCCGCAATGAAGTCGGCGAGGACAACTTTTTCCTCTTCGGCCTCACCGCGCAGCAGGTCAAAGCGATCGTCGCCGCCGGTTACCATCCGCGCGACTATTACGAGAAGAGCCCCGAGCTGCACGAGATTCTCGGCATGATCGAGTCGGGCGTGTTCTCGAAGGGCGACCGGCAGATCTTCAAGCCGCTGCTCGACTCGCTGCTCAACTCGGATCCATTCCTGGTGCTGGCCGACTTCGACGACTACGCGAAATGCCAGGCCGCAGTGTCGGAAGCATTCAGAGACGAGCGCAAATGGCTCCAGATGTCGATCCTCAACATCGCGCGCTCTGGCAAGTTCTCATCCGATCGCGCCATCCGAGAGTATCGCGACAAAATCTGGCGGCGTTAACTACCTGTCAATACTGATAGGAGGTCGAGAGGCCTCTCATCGTGACGCAGCGCCGCCCTGTCGCAATGGAATGTGCGGGCTTTGCAGGAGCGCTAGAAAGTTCCAGGCTCCTGCCAATTACGGGCTTGAATGCTCGCCCACACCTGGCATTCAGGACGATCCTCCGTGCCGGGCGGCTTGCACGTCGCGCGAAGGTGCCGGCTTCCCGTGCAGTGAGCGATCCAGAGAATTCCCGTGAGTGTGCCGGAATCGCATCGGCGTTCTTCGCTGATAGCCCGAGCAACAGACTCGCGGCTCACACACCCATCGGCGCACGCCACCGTCCGCCCGCATCCGCCAAGCAGCGTCGAGAGCACCAACGCAACACCCTGTCATCATTCGGGCGCTACCATGCGCGCCGCGATTCTTCGCTGAATCACCAACGTTCCGCATACCTCTTATCCAAAGAGAGGTGTCCTTTAGAGCGTCGGCGCTCGAACTGTCTGTATATGATCGTTGGACAGTTCGATCATGGTGCCCTCAGGCAACAAGCGATCGTCTGGCCAAGCGCCGTTTTTACGATAATCAGAATTAACGGCATCGGGAATCTGCGAGTCACGTCACAATTGAGCTTCCGATTTTCAGAAACTCGCTTGTGATCTCCGCTAAAGCTTGCGGCGACTCCAGGGTGAACTGCACCCATCCGTCATGACAAACAAATATCCGACCATAGCCATTAAGTGGGAGTAGATGGATGTCCCAGCCGGCTACAATTCCGATTTCAACGAAAGTAATCAAGTCGAAATCTTCGTAGTTCAAGAACATGTGACCGGGAGCGTCTTCCATTGACCGATAGTCGCCATACGATTGACGAATACGATAGTACAAGTGCCAGTTTTCGGAGCTCGGCCAAACCTCAGTCTTGGTCACCCAAAAGAGACAGCGGTCGCGTGGCTTCAGTGAACCTTCGATAAGGCGGGCCACCCACAAAAGCCGAGTATAGTCGTGAGGCAAAGTGACTCGAACACTGTGACCTTTGGCCGCTTCGCGTTTGGGAACCATGAAAGCGTCGAGCTCGATATTGCACGCGATGCACCAGTCTTGAGCCTGTTTCGTCGTGAGAAATTGCATGAATCAACGATAGCACAAGCTGTGGATGAACGGGCACGGATTGTTATGCAGAGGCTTAGTGGGGGTTCGCGTTCTGTGACAAACGACCTGCGATCGGAAGTGCGGCGCACCCCGCATGAGCAGATGGGCTAGTGTTGGTACGAGTGTGACAGGCTTCTTACCGTCGTGCAGAATTCGTCGATCGTTTCGCGGATGATCTGTGCGACGGGCTTGACTGAATCGATACGGCCGCAGACCTGGCCGGACAACGCGACCGCGGCTTCCATGTCGCCGCCGAAGTAGAGCGCCTTGGCGTTACCGAACTGGCCCATGATATTCGGGCCGGGATCGCGCTCGAGGCGCGTCGTGCGCTCGGTGCGCAGAGCGCGAAGCGCGGGCTTGGAGAACTGGTTGAGAAAAACGGTGTCGGTCTCGGCCGCATCGACGATCGCGCGCTTCCAGTTCTCGTGCACCGGAGATTCCGCCGACGAGACCATGCGCGTGCCCATCTGCACGCCCTCGGCGCCGAGCGCGAATGCGGCCGCCATCGAACGCCCGTCAGTGATTCCGCCCGCCGCGATAATCGGCACCTCGACCTTTTCGCGCACCAGCGGGAGCAGGATCATCGTCGCGACCGGTTGCGGATTCTTGAAGCCGCCGCCCTCCCCGCCTTCGACCACGAGGCCGTCGACTCCAGCCTCGACTGCTTTGAGAGCCGCCTTGAGCGTCGGCACGACGTGGAAGACGGTGAGTCCCGCGGCTTTCAGATCGCGGCAATAGCGCGCTGGATCACCCGCCGAAGTCGTGACGAATTTGACGTTCTGATCGATGACGAACTTGACGATTGCGGGATCGCGCACGAAAGCCTGCGCGATATTCACACCGAATGGCTTGTCGGTGAGCTCGCGCATCTTGCGGATCTCGCCGCGAATTTCATCGAGCTCGCCCGACGACGTTTCGATAATTCCCATTCCGCCCGCGTTCGACACGGCCGACGCGAGTTGCGCCCGCGCGATCCATCCCATCGGCGCCTGGATAATCGGGTACTCGACGCCGAGCATTTCGGTGATTCGGTTGGCAAAGCGCATTGGGATGCTCCGGTAAGGTCGGATTCAGATTTGGAAGTCGTCCTTGCGCGGGCGGCGCGCAGGGCGACCGCCACGCTCGGCCTCGCGCTCGAGTTCCTCGATCTCTTTGCGCAGCGCGTCGAGGCGCTCGTGAAAATGCTCGCCCTCGACTTTGACGGGAGCTTTGCAGCCCTCGCATACAAAATGCGACTCCGCGCCCCGCTCGAAGTCGCGGACCGCGACCGTATTTTTGTGCCCGCACTTCGGGCAATCGACATCGATAGTTTCGTCTTCGAACATCGCAGCTCTCCGTCGAGCGTAAATCAGCCGTCCACAATATTAAGGGTTTCGGGGTGATGAAACACCCGCATCGATCAAGTCCAGAATGACCAGCAATGCGTGGCGATCGCGTATGCGCTCAGCATTGCGTTGGTGACGGCGTGGGCGGCGATCGCATCGGACAATTTTCCGCGGCAGTACGCGGCGCCCGCAAACGCCATCCCTGCGAGCGTACCCGCGATCCACTGACTGTGCATCGCGCCGAAAAGAATCGACGACGCGAGAAATGAAAGCCACGTGAAGTTACCGATCGGCACGGAGTCGAAATCGTCGGCGACCAGCTTGCGCATCAGGTAGCCGCGAAATGCGAGTTCCTCCGCGATCGGCACCGTGATCGTCGCGCCGATGACGCGGAAGGCCATCCAGATGACGCGCCCGGTTATCGACAGCGAACCAAGTCCCGCGGCGAAGGCCGAATCGAACGCGGCATCGCGTGACGGAACGATCACGATCCAGGCGCAGAACACGACGACGCCAACCGCGATCGCCATCATCGATGGCCAATACCAGATTGCCGTGAGATCGCGGCGATAGTACCACAGCGCCGCCGCTGCGACGCCGACGCGCGCGGGATAGAGCAGATCGAATCCAGGATGGATCGCCTTCGTCAGCATCGCAGTCGCGATAACGGCGATCAGCGGGACGAGGTAAAAGGATGCGGCGCTTCGCGCGCTGACGTTGGCTGCGGAAGCCACAGGTCTGAAGGCCGGGATGCGGAAACTCGCGACGATAGTCGCACAGCCCACGAGGCTCAGCGAAAGCCATCCCGCCACGGAATGAAAACCGTTGAGCGCGATCGTCGGGCTCCATCCGCCGATAAGGATCAACAGAACGATCCGCACCGAGTTGAGAATCCATGCGAGGAGCATCGCGGCGGGCAGTAAAATCAACGACAGCGGAAAGCGCAGCTCGCTGCGATAGCGCCACAAGTAGATCCCGACCAGCAGCGACGTGATCGCGATACCATCGAGACCCGAGCACACCGGCGCGAGCTCGACGCTGAAGCTGCGCGTACCGATCTCAGCATGCGGAAAATCGAGAACGACGGATTGGCCGAGAAGATGCAGGATCGTCGCGACCATTTTGAAAGTCGCGGCGCGGCACGCCTCGATCGGCGTCGCGCGGAAGTGGTTGACGACCTTGGCGCCGATCCCGGCGCCAGCGCCGATCGCGAATGATGCCTGCGCGCCGCGATACCAATCGAGAAGAAATGAGGGCGGCAGCGCCGCCACAACCCATGTCGCAGTTACAGCGATCTCTAGTGCAAGCCGCGTCCAGATCCAGACGAGGAAGAGCGGTGTTGGTCTGAGGCCGAGTCCGATCGCCGTCCAGCCGAGCAAGGCGACGACGCATCCCAGATGAATCACGAGCCGCGTTATCGAATCGCTCGATAACGCCGGCGACCGTGCCGCAAAGCCCCGCAGAGTTTGGGTGAAGTTTCGCCAGCTCAAAAGCGCCGAGATAATAAGCGTCGCGGCGATCACCTGTGGCACCGCCCGCCCGATTCCCAGGATCAGCCACAGCCACGGATACACGTGCCAGTGCGCCTCGCCCCATACTCCCTCGGGCATGAGGAAAGCGCGTTCGATGAAGAGTAAAATCAGCAGGCCGGACCAGAAGATGGTCCAGGCGGTGAGGCCCGAAGCTCGAGCTTCAGCGGAGGCGGAATCGCGAGTGAAAGTGGCCGCGCGCCGCAAAGTTCAAAGGCGCCCGCGCGAAAAACTACTTGCCGCGATGCCGTTCGATAAGGAGCAACGCGCCACCGACCAGCAGCACCAGGCCGCTCGCCGCGCTACCCGGATCGAGCTCAGGCGCGCCAGCCGCGTGCGCAGTGCCGATCATAGCCACGCCCAACAGCGCGATAGCCACACTAAGCAAACAGATACGTCGAATCATCGATAGTGACGCTCCCCGTTTCGCCTAATCGATCGTATCCACGTTAATAATGGCAAAATGAGGTTAGGTCAAACGTACCTCGACTGCCTGTTACGCGCGGCCGGTCAGCCGGGCGCGTTCGAGGACGTTCTGGAAGATGCGGACCGCGACGGCGTCGACCAGCATGCCGCCGGCACCTGCTGCGCCTGCGCCTTCGCGTGTCGCGGTCTCGTAGGCCTCGGACATTTTGCGGGCGTTGTCGATCTCATTTTGCGTCGGCGCGAAGACGTCATTGGCGATATCGATCTGGCTCGGATGAATGGCCCATTTGCCGACCGCGCCGAGCGTCGCCGCCCACGTCGCATCGCGGCGGTAGCCGTCGGGATCGCGGAAATTGCCGAATGGACCGTCGATCGCGTCGAGGCCGTTGGCGCGGCATGCCGTGATCATGCGGCCGCGGGCATAATGCCACATGTCGCCGGGGTAGCGATTCGCGGGATCGGTCGCGACGCCGAACCGCATCCCCTGGCTCGCCGACAGATCGCCGAAGCCGAGGATCAGCGCTTCGAGTCGCGGGCAGCATGCCGCGATCTCCTCGACGCGTGCGAGCGCGGCGCTCTCTTCGATCAGCGCCTCGAGCCCGATTTTCTTTTTCAGGCCCATCTTGGTCTCGATCTCAGTTAACAAGGTGTCAAAGAACCATACGTCGCGAGGCGCCTTGGGCTTGGGAATAATAATGATATCGAGAAACTCGCCCGCGCCCTCGACGACCTGGATCACGTCGTCGTACGCCCAATGCGTATCGGCGCCGTTGACGCGCACCGCGCGCAGCTTCTTGCCCCAATCCATTTCGCGCAGCGCCGCGATCGCATTCTTGCGCGCGGCTTCTTTCTGCGCGGGCGCCACTGCGTCTTCGAGATCGAGGAACACCATATCGGCCGCACTCGCCATCGCCTTTTCCATCATCTTGGGGCTCGAGGCGGGCGTCGAAAGTTCTGAGCGTCTGAGTCGAAGGGTCATGATTTCTCCTTGAGGCCGAGGCCGACCTCGGCGAGGACTTGCTGCGTATGCTCACCGAGCAGCGGCGGCCGCGCGTAGATACCGGCGTGAGTTGTCGTGAATTTGATCGGAGTGCCCGCCACGATCAGCGGCGGATTTGCGCCCGGCTGATCCATCTCGACGAGCATCCCGCGGGCCTTCACATGCGGATCGTCGAAGATGTCCTTGGCGGTGTTCACCGGTCCGACCGGGACTTTGCCACCAATCGCGGCCACGACCTCGCGCGTCGTGTGCGCGTTGGTCCAGGCCGAGACGGTGCCGCGCACGAGATCGGCGTTGGCGACGCGGCGCGCGTTGGTCCGCGTGCGGTCGTCGGCGATAAGCTCGGGATGCCCCATCGCCTCGCACAGGATCGCCCAGTGATTCTCACCTGGCGCCGCGATCGCGACTGCACCGTCGCTGGTCGTGAAAATATCAAACGGGCACAGCACCGGAGTGCCGTTGCCCTGCGGACCGCGCACGACGCCCGCGCGCGAGTAGGTATAAACGATCGCCTCGCACATCGTGAGGATCGCGTCGTACATCGCCACATCGAGGAACTGCCCCTGCCCCGTTCGCCGCGCCGCATGAACCGCGGAGACGACACCGAGCGCCATCAGCGTCCCCGGATAGATATCGCCGACGCCCGGCCCGGCGCGAAATCCCGCGCTGTCCGCCGGCCCCGTGATACTCACGAGGCCGCCCATGCTCTGCGCGACGATGTCGAACGCCGGCCATTCCGCATAAGGACTGCGGCCGGTGCGCGGATCGCCGAAGCCGCGAATTGCGGCGTACACGAGGCGCGGATTTTTCTCGCGCAGGCGCTCGTAGCCGATACCCGCGCGATCCATCACGCCCGCGCGCGCATTCTCGACCACCGCATCCGCAGTCTCAACCAGCTTGAAGATCGCCTCGCGTCCCGCGTCGGTCTTGATATCGAGCACGATGCCGCGCTTGTTGCGATTGACGCTCGCGAAGTAGCCGCCGTAGTCGCATCCGTCGCGATCCTGCGGATACGGCCCCATGCCGCGGCTGAGATCTCCCCCCGGCGGCTCGATTTTGATTACGTCCGCGCCGAGGTCCGCGAGCAGCATCGTGCAGAACGGCCCCGCGAGCGCCTGCGTCAGGTCGATGACGCGAACGTCGGAGAGCGGACCGGTGCGCGCAGGCATCATCGATTCGCCCAATGGCTACGCCGTTTGATGAGCACGGTGCGCTCGCCCTCGAACACGACGGTGCCGTCCTGCTTGGTGCCCCAATGCTTGAAGCGCACGATCCCGGCGTCCTCGCGATCGGCGTCGCGCTTCTCGAGCACCTCGCTGTAGGCGTAGAGCGTGTCGCCGTGGAAAACCGGCGAGGTGAACTTGATTCCGTCGAGGCCGAGCTCAGCGAGCGCGTTCTCGCCCGTGTCCTGCGTCGCCAGCCCGATACATACCGATCCCGTGATCAGTCCGAATACGAGGCGATGGCGGAAGTTGGTCGATTCCATCCGATGCTCGTTGTAATGGCCGTCGGCGGTGTTGAGCACGAGCTTCGTCAGCATCTGGTTTTCGATTTCGCCGATGGTAGTGCCGCGCGCATGGCGCATCTTCGCGCCAACCGTGAAATCCTCGAAGTAGTTGCCGCGGCCAGTCAGTTTCGAAACCGGTTCACTCATGATCTCGCCCTCGGCAGGAGCTTGTCCGAGATAATCCGCATCTGGATTTCCGACGTGCCTTCGAAAATTTTCGTGAGCCGCGCGTCGCGCCAGTAACGCTCGAGCGGGAAGTCCTTCGTATAGCCGTAGCCGCCATGGATCTGGAGCGCCTGGCTCGTGACGCGCTCGGCCATCTCGGATGCGAACAGCTTGCACATCGAGGCTTCCTTGTCGCATCGGCGGCGGCTATCGACTTCATCGGCAACGAAGTACATGAGCTGGCGCGCGGCCTCGATCTCGGTCGCCATCTCGGCGATCTTGAAGCGGATCGCCTGGAAGTCGCCGATCGGATGACCGAAAGCGACGCGCTTCTGCGCGTATCCGATCGAATCTTCGAGGCCGCCGCGCGCAAGCCCAATCGCGCGCGCCGCGGTATGCACGCGCGCGACCTCAAGTCCGCTGAGCGTCGCGCCAAATGCCTTCCCTTCGCCGCCGCCTTCGCGCTCGCGGCCAAGGAGTGCATCCGCGGGCAGCTTCAGGTTGTCGAAATGCAGCTCCCACGTCTTCCATCCGAAGTAGCCGATCTTGCGAATCGGCGCGCCGCTGAGGCCCGGCGGAAACTTGCCGCGCTCCTTGAGAACAAGGAACTGGCTGATACCTTCATGACGCCGCTTCGGATCCGATGGCTGTTTGGTACGCGCCAGCACCGAGATGAAATCGGCGCCGTCGGCGAAGGTGCACCAGGTCTTGGTGCCGTTGAGCATCCATCCGTCGCCATCGCGCGTTGCCTTGCACGTGACGTTGGCGAGATCGGATCCCGCGTCGGGCTCGGAGAGCGCCGCCGCGCCAAGGAACTCGCCGCGCGCCATCTTTGGCAGGTACTCGCGACGCTGCGCTTCTGAGAATCCACCGCCGAGGCCGTTGCCGCGCGCGATGATGCTCGCGACGCTCATCCACGCGCGCGCCAGCTCCTCTGTGATCAGCGCATACTCGAACGCGCCGAGGCCGAGGCCGCCGTATTGCTCCGGGATGACGACGCCGAAGTAGCCGAGCGCGGCGAGTTTGTCGCGCAGGTCCATCGGGATGTCGCCCTGCTCGGGGTCGAGCTTGTTGGCGAGCGGCAGCACCTCGTTCATCGCAAAGTCGCGCGCGGATTGCTGAATCATCCGGCGCTCATCATTCATGTAGCTCACTTGTCTGCTCCTCTGCGCTTGGCGACGAGATTGGTGCGCTCGTAGCTGATGACGAGTTCGCCGCGTTGATTGCGGCCCTCGGTGCGCCAGGTCACGATGCCGAAGTTGCCGCGGCTTTGCGACTCGCGCTTGGACACGACGGTGCTGCGCGCGCTGAGCGTGTCGCCGGGATACATCGGCTGATGAAACTTGAGACCGTTGATGCCAAGGAACGGGCCGCCGCCTTCGCTCAAATCCTCAACAGAAAGACCGACCGCGGTGCACGCGATCAGAAGCGGGTTCACGACGACATCTGGATGGCCGTGCGCTTTCGCATACTCGGCGTTGAAGTAAAGCGGGCAGTGCGCAAGCGTCGCGGTGGCGAAGAGCGAGTTGTCGCCCGCGTTGAGAGTGCGTCCCCAGTGATGCTCGAAAACCTGGCCCTCAGTGAAATCCTCGAACTGATGGCCTTTGGTGACGAGCTTGAATTCGGCAAAGTCGGGTGCTGCCATATCGCAAGCAACTAGCAAAACTGTTGAGAGAAAAGAAATCTTGCTGCCTTTGTGCCCTTCGTGGTGAGTTGTCTTCCCCGGCACCGCTGGAGATTGCGGCGCAAATAAGGAGGCGCTTCGCGCGATGTCTGACACCCGCCCCTTTGGGGCCTCCGAGGTTCCCGCGACTTCGGCAACCTTCGCTCAAGCGAAATCTTCCTGCGTCATGGTGAGCGAAGTGAGCAGCCCCAGACATTTCTTCACAAACTCTCGGGATGACGGAATACCGCGGGCTGCGATATGTATGGATCCTGGAGTATCGACAATGAGCCCGACACAAGGATCGCAAACGTTCTCGGCAACGCTCGCGCTGGTGCGCGCGGTGCGCGGTATCAAGTGGTCCGACGTGCCCGAGGATGCGCGCGAGGTTGCGCGGCAATGCCTGCTTGATTTTCTCGGATGCGCGATCGCCGGATCGCGCGAGCCGCTCAGCAACATTCTCCTGAGCGAAGTCGCGGCGAGCGAGGGATCGAGCGAAGCCTCGCTCATCGGACACAAGCAGCGCGCCTCGCGGATGACCGCTGCTCTGCTCAACGGCGCGGCTGGGCATGCGCTCGATTTCGACGACACCCACATGGCGATGAGCGGGCATCCTTCAGTGCCGGTGATTCCGGCCGTGCTCGCGCTCGCGGAAACGACGGGCGCCGACGGCCGCGCGATTCTCGAGGCGATCGTCGCGGGAATCGAAGCCGAATGCCGGCTCGGCGTGTTGCTCGGCGGCAAGCATTATTCGATCGGTTTTCATTCGACCGGCACGATCGGCACGTTTGGCGCCGCCGCGGCCTGCGCGCATCTGCTCGGACTCGATGAAGACGAATGGCTGCGGGCGTTCGGTCTCGCCGGCACCCAGGCTGCCGGGCTCAAGTCGGGATTCGGCACGATGGCGAAGCCGCTGCACGCGGGCCGCGCCGCATCGAATGGGCTCTTCAGCGCGATTGCGGCGCGCGGCGGTTATTCATCCAATCGTGCCATCCTGGAAACCGAGCAGGGCTTCGCGGCGACCCACTCCGGTGCCGAGCCCAAGAAGGAAATCTTCGATCGCTACGCCGGGCAGTTCCTGATTCGCGACAATCTCTTCAAGTACCACGCCTCGTGCTACCTGACGCACGCGCCGATCAATGCGGCGCGTCAGATTCGCGACGAGCATCATGTGAAACCAAATAAGATTGACGATGTCGAAGTGCGCGTGGCGCCCGGCCTGTTTGGCGTATGCACCATCACAGAGCCCAAGACCGGGCTCGAGGGCAAGTTCAGCGTGCGTGCCACGACCGCGATGGCGCTGCTCGGCGAGAATACCGCCGACCTCGCGACCTTCAGCGACGCCAATCTCACATCGCCCGCGGTCGTCGCGCTGCGAACGAAAGTCAGGGTCACTCCTGTTCAGAATCGCTCGCAGACGCGCGCGACAGTGATCGTGAAATCCGAGGGACGAGTCTTCGAGGCCGAGTCCGACTCGGGCGTGCCCGCTGAGAACCTCGCCGCGCAACGCGAGAACCTCGCGCGCAAGTTCATCGCGCTGGCCGCTCCGGTGCTCGGCGATTCCGGCGCGCAGAAGCTCGCAAGCGCCGCGCTCGACGCGGAACGGCTGACGTCAGCCGCCGAGCTGATGAAGATGACCGAGGCCTGAGCCGTGGCGATCTCGATCTATCCGATCACGCCGAGCTTCGCCGCCGAAATTGGCGTCGATCTCGCACAGCCGCTCGACGCGGAGACGGTCAGCGCGATCAAACAGGCGTTGTGGGATTACGCGGTGCTGATTTTTCCGGGCCAGGAGCTCACCGAAGAGCAGCACCTCGAATTCGCCAGGCACATCGGGCCGATTGAACCGACTATTGGAGCCTACCGGCCTGATGCGAAGCTGCGGCTGCGTCCCGATATGGTCGATGTCTCCAACCTCAACTCGCGCAACGAAATCTGGGGCGAGACGAGCCGCGTCCGTCTGCTGAACCTCGGCAACCGGCTGTGGCACACCGACAGCTCGTTCAAATATCTGCCGGCGCGCGCATCGATTCTCTATGGACGCTCGATCGCGCCGATCGGCGGGCATACCGAGTTTGCCGACCTGCGCGCCGCCTACGATGCGCTCCCCGCCGAGATGAAGGCGCGTCTGGAAGGCCTCGTCGCGGAGCACGCGCTCGCCTACTCGCGACGCCGCACGGGATACTCACTCGGCGAAACTGAAATGAAAGAGCTGCCGCCGGTGCCGCAGATGATGGTGCGGACGATCCCGGAGAACGGCCGCAAGTCGCTCTATATCGCCTCGCACATCGGGCGCATCTTTGGCATGGACGACGCCGAGGCGATGACATTTGTTGACAAACTGATAGCGCACGCGACGCAGCGGGAGTTCGTGTACACGCATCGATGGCGTCTGCACGATCTCGTGATGTGGGATGACCGCTGCACGATGCATCGCGGGACCGAGTTCGACGATCTCAAGTGGACCCGCGACATGCATCGCGCGACCGTGTCGGACATCGCCAACACCTGCGAGCAGGCGGGAGTTGATGTGCCCCCGTCGCGTTTCGGCACGGCAACGTGAAGCAGCGTATTGCACTCGCGATCGCGGCTGTCGTTTCGCTCTTGCTGATCTGTGTGCCCGTCGCGCGCGCCGACAATCAGCCGCAGAATTTGCTGAAAGCGCTCGCGACGTATCCGCCCGCGATGAAGCTACGAGGCTACGGCCCGCCGCAACTCAGTCAGCTTCAGCCTGACGCGAACGACAGCCGCGCCGGGGCGATCGGGATCGCGAGCCTCGTGTACGGCGTGGGTCTGCCCGCGAGTGCCGAGATTCGATACGCGGTTTTTCCGTCCGAGGATCAAGCGACGGCATACGGCACTGCGTTCACGCAGCGGGTCAATTCATCAGGTCAGCAGACGCTGTCATTTCAGTTTCTGCCTGATGCCACCTGCAACAAGAACGGACAGATGCAGCTTTGCGGAATCACGCGCGGCGAGGTTTTCGTCAGTGCGATCCTGCGCGGCGCGCAGCCCACGACTCCGAATGAGTATGGCGGCACGAGGCCGCCGGTGAACGCCGGCAACGTGCTGGTGTTCGCGCTGAAGAACCTGCGCCGCATCAGCATGGAGATCGGCCCGCTGGGCGAATCGACTCCCGCGCCCGCGCCGAGCGCGAGCCCGGGTCCATGTGCGTTCCTCACGGCAAGCGACGCGGCCGCGGTGATGGGATCGCCCGTGATGGCTCCGCGCGACGATCATTGGACGAAAACCTGCTACTACAACTCGCGGTCGGTCGGGGGTGATGGCGTCGCCCTGCAGCTAATCGAAGGCGGCCGCTCCAAGTTCGATTTCGATCATCAGCGTATCAGCTATACGAAACCGCTGAGCGGCGTCGGCGACGCGGCTTTCGAATTCGTCTCGGTCGCGGGCTTCGTGCAGGTTTATGTGCTGAAGGGCAGTCAGTACTTCATGATAACGCTGACGAATCGCAACGATCGGAACCTCGCGCGCTCCGCGGCTGAGCTCGCGAGCCAGATCGCAAACCGCCTGCCAAATTAACTCGGGCGGGTGAGCCCGATCTCGCTCACTTCTTCGAAGACGTCGACCAGCTCGGGGATCGGACCGCGCAGCTTGAGCGCCTCGATCGTGCGGTGAGCTTCGTCCATCGCCTCGCGGCTCTCCCAGATCGCGATTGCAACGTAGTGCTGGCGATTAGTCGTGCTGCGGATGAGGATTGCGCCCATATCGCCGGGGCAGGTTGCTTTGATCTGTCGAGTGCCGTCCTCCCAAAGCTCGACGAAGCGAGTTTCCTTTCCGGGCGTGATGTTCCATCGATACATGGCTCGAATCATCCAGGCAGTTCCTCTGCAATCTAAGTTGGGCGAAGCCGCGCCGCACGCAATCCTAACAGATTCTCGCCCGCAGCCGGGTAGACATCGATATCCGAGGCTTATTGGCGTGGCTGGCCGGACTTGGCTATATTGGCAGCGGCGCTGAGGAGTCGGCTAATTGGCAAGCCACCTGACTCTGGATCAGGCGATTGAAGGTTCGAGTCCTTCCTCCTCAGCCAATCATCTTTCTTCCTCTCCTCAACTCCCTGACTAGCTTTGTACACACAAGCGCCGTCTTGCGGCCGCAAAGCTCCCCGCAAACTATTTGACATTTCTTGTAATCATTTTGTATGTTCCCGAGCAGGGGGACGGTGTGCACCACTCACTTACAAAGGGGGGCGCGGCAATTCTGCTTCTGCTCGCGATTCTGCCCGCGGGCTGCTCGCTCGATGATCCAAAGTACGGGCCGCTGCGAGCATCCGCATGCGCACCACTGGAGGACGCGATCAGTCGGAAACTGGAAGCGAGCCCGAACGCCACCATGGCATTGTATGATCAGGTCTCGGTCGAAATGTGCCGCAAGCAGTACGACCTCGCGCTCAAGGACATGAACGAGGCGATTGCCGTGAATCCCGTCGCTTACAACTATGAGGTGCGCGCAAGGATTCATTTGCTCCAGGGCCATGACGATCTTGCGATCGAAGACTTCGATCGCGCCGTCGCAATCGATCCGAACTATGCGCCGGCTTATCTGCAACTTGCCACGATCTACAGCTTTGCGGGCGAAACCGAATCGGCTTCGAGCAATCTGTCGAAGGCGCTTGCGGCCGATGGTAACGACGTGGGCGTCCTGAACGGCTCGGCATGGATTATGGCCACTTCGCCCGACCCGCAACTCTTGAATGGCGTCGCAGCGGTCAAATATGCGACCCAGGCATGCGAGATCACATCATGGGCGAGTGCTCCGATCATCGACACTCTCGCCGCCGCCTACGCGCGCCAAGGCAAGTACGACGAGGCGATCAAATGGGAGAAGGAAGCGCTCAGGATTCTCGCCGGACGCGGATCGGCTTCTAGTTACAAAGAGCGGCTCGCACTCTATGAGGAAGGCAAACCATATACGCAGGCCACATGGACCAATTCATAACGCGCCGCAGGTCTGTCGGCCGTTCGGCGCGGGCCACAGGGTACGCTCCGTCCTCGAATAATCTGATATTCTAGAAATCCGATGAACGCGCGTGAGTACAACGAGGCTCGCAAAGGGACCTGGGTTGGTGACCTCGGTATCGAGATCACCAGCGTCGAGCCGGGTCGATTGATCGCGCAGGTGAAGGTGCGGCGCGAGTTGCTCTCGCCCAATGGCTTCCTGCATGCAGCGACGGTGGTGACGCTCGCCGACAGCCTGTGCGGCTCGGGCACGATGGACAATCTACCCGAGGGCGCACGCGGCTACACCACGATCGAGCTCAAGGCGAACCTCATCGGCACGGCGCGCGAAGGACATATCGAATGCGAGGCGACGCTCGCGCACGGCGGCCGCACAACGCAGGTCTGGGATGCGCGCGTGATCGCCAAAGAGAGCGGCAAGACGATCGCGCTCTTCCGATGCACGCAGCTCATCCTCTATCCGGAGCCCTCGAGACAGGCTTGAGCGGCGATGTAGTACGGGTTACGATTCACGGTCCGGGCAAGCCCACGCAGGCAACGCACACGCGTCCGCGCGATACGCGGCGCATCGACGATGGCCCCATCGTCTAGTGGTTAGGACACCGGCCTCTCACGTCGGTAACGCGGGTTCGACTCCCGCTGGGGTCACCAGGGAAATCAAGTTAGTTTCTGAGACGCGGAACGCCCGATCGCTCGGGCGTTCTGATTTTTATCATGTGCCAGTTTTAATGAGTGGCCGGGGAGTGTGAGCGCTCTTGCGTAATTTCGTTCCCGTTTCCCCGACTGAGAATCGACTGAAAAAGGGGCCCTTCGGACAAGATCGAGCAATGAGGGCTGGCGAGGAGTACCTCGTGTGACTAATCGTATTGGGACCTGAGCGATTATTCAGTTGGCAGATCGGATGCTGTCAACTCTCCGTCAACCACTCTCGCTGAACATAGCTTGAAGCTGTGAATCCTGGTTCGGCGCTGCGGCCTTTCGTGCCTCAATGTAGAGGTTGCCGATCACGCGAGTCGGCTTGTCGCTCTCAACGCTCAACTCGGGCACCCCGCAAACCATAAGACTTTGCCATTGATATGATCGACATCGAGGCGTTTGCTCCCTCCGCATTGAACTGAGTTAACAACACGCCACGCGAGCAACAACAATATTAACGAAGGCGGGTCCTCTTGCCGGCGTTTTTTCCCGAATCGAGTGATATAGTCAATCATGGTCCGTTGGGCGGTCCTCGCGGACGCGGTTGCAGTTTTCCATTTCGCCTACGTGGCGTTCGTCGGCGGTGGATGCGTCGCAATACTGTTGGGAGTCGTGCGCGGCTGGGCCTGGGTGCGCGGCCTAACCTTCCGCATTGTGCATCTGGTCGCGATTGGTTTTGTCTTCATTGAATCCCTGGCGGGAATCGATTGTCCTCTTACTGTGCTCGAGGGCAACCTGCGCGAGAAGGCAGGGCAAGTTCACTATCCCGGCGCCTTTATCGGCTATTGGGCGCACCGTCTGACGTTCTATGATGTTCCGCCGTGGGCATTCACCATACTTTACGGAACCGTGACTTTAGCGATAGTCGCCGGCTTGTGGTGGGCTCCGCCCAGAATCGATAGGACTGGACAATAAGTATACTGTCTATTCGCTGACTTAGTATAAATTCCGTTAAAATCAGGTTCAGGCCCCCCCATTGCCGTTGTCCGACGCGATCATGTATCGCTGCAGTGAGAGGCACACTATCAATCCAGACTTCTCAGCCTTGCAGGTCAGGGAGGGCCGAATGACCTTAAACTGATTTCAGGCGCTGGCCGGGACTCAAGCGGATTGAAGCTGCTCTGCCTTTCGGAGCCAACCTGCCATACCGATTTGCTTGAATTGGTGGGCTGCCTTTTGCAGGAAGATGGCGGCTTTGTCGTCGTCGCCCGAATCGCCGCGGCGATAGTACATCAGCGCCTGATCGAAATCCGCGATTGCACGCAGTGGGCGCGCCCCCTGCTCATCCAGCACAATACGCGCCTTATCGAACCACTCGACCGCCTCATGGAAGCGGCCCTGCAGCACGCAGAGGCGCGCCAGCGACAGCCGCGCATCGCTCATCGGCGAGCGGAAATCCTGGGCGAGAACCTTCGATCGAATATTGCGCTCGACCAGCTCCGCGTGATCGGCCCGGCCCAGCATCCACAGCGTCGCCGCCGTAATACATGCGGTCGAGCAATATGTCCTGGCCCACGGCGCGCCGTGCTCGAGCGCCGGCAGCACGGCATTGACGCGCTGCATCGAGAGATCGGGCTGATTAATTTGCGCGAGCAGATATGACACGTACGAATTGATCATCGCCGAGGCCCACTTGCTCTCGGCGCTGGGTCCACTCATGAACGCCGCCGCTGCATTATTCGTCATGAGCTGCATCCAGCCCTCGTCAGTCGCGTAATGCATCTCGCCTTGCGCCGCGACGAGGCTCAAGAGCCCGAGCGCCGTGCTCATCCTGGCCGATAGCTTGTATGCGCGATCGAGCGCAGCGCGCCCTTCGGTGAGATCGCCGAGCGCAATATGACAGCGCGCGGTATCAGCCCACGCGCGCACCGCTTTGGCGATTGCACCGCGCTGCTCGCACTCGACGGCGTCGCGTTGCTGCAAAGTGACGCTGCCACGATAGTCCCCGGCGAGCATCAGCATGACCGACGCGGACGGGGCGGGATCACGCGCGATCTCCGCGCGCGAATCGTACGGCGGATCGAAGTTGCGGCTGGCGAGATGCTCGCGCGGCAGCGTCTTGAGCACCTCGTACAGTTCGCGATTTTCGGCCGAATCGATGCGGATTCCAGGGTTCTGAGGATCTTCAGCTTCCTGCCGCCTGATATCAATTTCGGTGAGGCTTGCCCAAATGATATCGCGGCGATTGCCGATTGAACGCAGCCCTTCGCGGGCGAGCGCCCACGCGCCGTGTGTGTTTCCAGCGTCGAGCATCGTGCGCGCCACCTGCTCGCAGTACTCAATCGCAGCGCATGGAGTTTCCGTGCGGGCGATCTGCTCGCGCGCCGCGAGGGCCAGACTCATCGCCTCCTCATGATTGATGGTCCAGGTCACGGCGAGCGCGCGCCGGCCGACCAGGCGTGGGCGACGCTGATCATCGGCCGCGAGCATCTCGAGCGCGATGCGCAACAGAGCGGCCGCTTCATCGTAGTCGTAGGCGGCTTCGGCATTCGATGCTGCCGCGATCGCATAGTCGGCGCCGCGCTCACCACCGGTCGCTGTGGCGCCGCGCCAGAACTGGTAAGCGAGCTCGGCCGCATGCTCGCTCGCGCGCTCGCCCCACTTGCGTTCCATCTGCTCGGCAATCTGACGATGGACGCGGACGCGGCGCGCGGGATTCAGCTCGGCATACAGAGTATGCCGGATGATCGCGTGGCTGAATTCGAGCGAATCGCCGTCGCCGCCGGGCCGCACCAGGCGCGCGTCGATCGCCTCGTCGGAGGCCGCCAGCGCCGCCCCTTCGTCGAGACCCGCGACAGCAGCGGCAACTTCGAAAGAGAATTCGCGATGGAAGGCCGAGCCCACCGACAGCATGTGGCGCGCATCGTCGGAGATTCTGAGCAACCGCTGACCGACGAGCTCGCGCACGCCCTCGGGAACGCCAAGCTCTTCGATACTCACTTGCGACGCCCAGCCTTGGCCTTCGTGCAGAATCTTGCCGGCCTCGAGCAGATGCAGCAGCACCTCGCGAATGAAAAACGGATTGCCGCCCGTTTCCTTGCTGATGCTCTCGACCAGCGCCGGCGGCGCGGCCTGGCTGCCGATCATCGTCAGCAACTCATCGACGCTCGATGCGTCGAGGCCTTTGAGTGCGATACTCTCGAAATTGCGCAGCCGCCTGATCGATGCAACCGCACCGGTCAGCGCGTGCTTGGCGTCAACGTCGGACTCGCGATACGCGCCCACCATGAGAATTGGATTCTCGGGCACGAAATGAGAAACGTGCGCCAGCATCGCAACGGTGCCGCGATCCGCCCAGTGCAGATCGTCAAGAATCAGGAGCAGCGGCGCTCGCGACGCGATCGCGATCAACGACTGCGCGACCGCGTCGAGCAGGCGGAAGCGTTCCTCTTCACGATCGAGCTGCGGCGGCTCGGAGAGGTTCGGTATCACATCGCGCAGCGACGGCACGATGCGCGCGAGGATCGGTGCATGCATCTTCAGCGTCGCCTGCACCTCGTCGGCGGAGGCCTCGCGCGCATATTCCATGATCGCCTCGGCGAAGGGAGCGCAGGGGCGCTGCCAGTCGCCATCGAGGCACGTGCCGCGCAGGATTTTCGCGCCGCGATGGCGCGCGAGTTCGGCGAGCTCGTCCAAGATGCGCGTCTTGCCGATTCCAGCTTCGCCGGTGAGCAGCGCGACCGATCCCTGTCCCTCGCAGGCCGCGTCGAGCTTCCTGGAAAGACGGCGCAGATGTTCGGTGCGGCCGACAAACGGTGTGCGCGTAATCAGCGCCGACGGATCGTCGCGTTCATAAACGACCTCGGCGACATGCGTCGGAGTGGTGATGCCTTTGAGATTGAAGTTGCCAAGGTCATTGAAGTTAAACGCCTGGCGCCCGGACAGGAGCTGAACGACGAACCAGCTACAGAGGATCTGCCCCTCCGAAGCACGATCGCAGAGGCGGCGCGCGACGACGATCGGCGTTCCGAAATATCCTTCGCCGCGGCGTAAGACCTCGCCGACGTGGATGCCGATGCGGATATCGAGGCGGACTCCCTCGATCGGCCGCCGCGCGGTTTGCTGGATCTTGATCGCGCAGCGTACCGCGTCGGCCGATGACGAAAACGCGGCGAGCGCGCCGTCGCCGAGCCATTCGAGCTCTTCGCCGCCGTTCTCGGTGATCGCGTCAGTGATCAGCTTGTGATGCGCGTTGAAAAGGCGCTGGCCGGCCTCGTCGCCAACCTCCTGCAAATGGACAGTCGAGTTGACGAGGTCAGTAAAGAGAAGAGTGACTGTTCCCGACTGCGCCATGGGAGCGTGCAATCCCCCTTGGGCAAGGCCAACTTAACTCCTTGCGGGCGGCTGCGGTCTGCATTTTTGCCGCGCTTAAGTCAGTTATGTAGCACGAGGGAAGCTTAAGGAGCAATTAGAAATATCAAACGATGTCATCACAATTGATAGTACTAGCGCGCATCAGAGAGTTAATTCGCGACGCTCGGCTATGACTCGAAGTTGCCGAACGCGAGCAGCTCGCCCTTTGCATCGCAGAATTCGAACTTTCCCGGCACATAGCGAAGCTCGATCTGCTGGCCGACGAAGACGCGCTTCGCGAATGTGATCTGCATCGCGCTCAGCGCTCCGTAGGCGCTCGTCAGATGCCGCAGCGCATAGTTCGCGGTGCATAGGCCCTGGATGAACGGGCGTGGATGCCCGAAGATCTTCGCCGCGAGATTCGTCGTGTGTACGAGATTGAGATCGCCCGAGACTTTGCCGTAGCTGAAGCCCATCCCTTCGGGAACATCGATCAAGACGAATTCAAAACCGCCGCCGGTCGTGAGCTCCGGTTCGCGCGCCGCGATGCCGTGGAATTCGCCCGCCTCAAGACGGCCGAAGTTCTTCGCCTGACGCAGCGCTTCGACATATTCAGGCTCGAGGTTGAGGATCACGAAGTAGTCGCGATAGTTGCGCACGCGATGGCCCGATTCGTCGTAAACCCGCGAGGCGCACACGAGCGCGACGCGATCGTCGCGTAGCGCAATGATGTCCTCGATCTGCGAGGCGAGCCGGTACTGGCGGCCTGCGCGCATCGGATGCTCGGGCGCAATTCCCATCTCCGATTTGAGATGCATCAGGTTCTTGAAGTTGACGCCGACGTCGGCGACCACGCGCATCAGCGCCATCGTGCCTACGGTCGTGTGATAGGTGAACGGCGTCCGCGCGTCGTCGGTGTCGAACAGCTTGAACCATCGGGCCTGCTCGTCGGGCGACAGGGTGAAGGCAGTTTCGTACACCGGAAAGCGCCTATCGATGAGCAAGCGATGCTGCTTGAGAACATGCTTCAAGGCCGTCGTGTAATACGTGACCATGTACTCGCGCAGCCGGGTCACGTCGGGCGCGTCGAGCAACACCTTGTCTGGAAGATGATCGAGCTGGAGTTCGTTCTTGATCGTGAGCGCCTGCTTGAGACGCTGAGCGAGCTCGCGGCTCAGCGCCATCGAGAAACTCGGAGTGCTGGCAAACAGCGACTCGAGCGATGCGCGATCGAATCGCAATAGCGTGCTGGGCCGCGCCGCGATCACGGTTGCGGTGCGAGGCGTATCCAGTAGCGCGCCAAGCTCGCCTAGCGTCTCTCCCGGGCGCACCACGCCGACTTCAGTGGGCACATCGACGTCGTCGGCTGCCACGGCAACCGTCGCTTCGCCTGACAGCATCACGAAGAACTCAGCGGCGATGCTGCCCTCGCGCGTAATCACGTCACCCGGCGCGCAATCGACTACCGCGGCCGCGTTCGCCACGGCTAATCGATCGGCATCGCTCAATGACTTGAACAGGGGAACGGATGCGAGCTGATCCGCAATCTCGGGTTTGCTGATTGCCTCGCCGGCCATGCTCACCTCACCCCCTTGCAATTTACGTCAGCCTAGACACAGCGGTAGTCGTGTCTCAACATCTCGCTGGTGCAGGGCGATCTCGACTTCGGCGCAACTGTGCATCGTGGCAGCGCATCTGCTACGAATCAGTGCAATACGATCCTCGGGCGGCGATTTTGGAACGCCTGATCGACCACAGGAGACGCTCATGAGTGAAGCATGGATTATCGATTGCGTTCGCACGCCGCGCGGCCGCGGTAAGAAGGATGCTGGCGCGCTTTACAATATTCATCCCCAGGAACTCTTCGCGCAGACCCTCAACGCGCTCGTCGATCGCCACGGACTCGAGCCGCGCGATGTCGAAGACGTCGTCGTCGGTACGGTAAGCGAGATCGAAGATCAGGGCGGATGTATCGCGCGCATGTCGGTGCTGGCGGCGGGATGGCCAACCGAGGCCACCGGCGTTTCGCTCAACCGCTTCTGCGGCTCGGGTCTCCAGTCCGTGAACTTCGCCGCGATGGGCGTGCTGTCGGGTCAGCAGGAACTCGTGATCGGCGGCGGCGTCGAGAGCATGTCGCGCGTGCCGCTCGGCTCGGACAAATCCGGCCTCGACGGCCACAATCGTCATCTGCGCGACCTGCATCCTCTCGTGCCCCAGGGCGTGTCGGCCGATTTGATCGCGACCCTCGAGGGCTTCTCGCGCGAGGACTGCGATCGCTTCGCGCTGGAATCGCAAAAGCGCTGCGCCAACGCGGTCAAGAACGGCTACTTCAAGAAGAGCCTCGTGCCGGTGAAGGATCTCGACGGCAAGCTCGTGCTCGATCACGAGGAATACCCGCGCGCCGAAACCACGCTCGAAGGACTCGGCAAGCTCGAGCCCTCATTCCTCGGCATGGGCGCGTACCGCATGAAGGACGGCCCGCTGACTTTTGACGAAAAGGCCAGGCAGCGCTATCCGCAGGTCGAATCGATCAATCACGTGCACACCGCGGGCAATTCCAGCGGGATCGTCGATGGCGCCGCATCAGTTCTGATCGCCTCGCCCGAGTACGCCAAGAGCCGCGGATGGAAGCCGCGCGCGAGGATCATCTCGACTGCGACTTTCGGCGACGAGCCCGTGATCATGCTCACCGCGCCGGTGCCCGCAACCCGCCGATGCCTCAAGAAGGCGGGCATGACCGTCAACGACATCGACCTGTTCGAAATCAACGAGGCGTTCGCCGCCGTGCCGCTCAAGGTGATGAAAGACCTCGAGATTCCGCACGACAAGGTGAACGTCAACGGCGGCGCGATCGCGCTCGGTCACCCGCTCGGCGCGACCGGCGCGATGCTGGTCGGCACCGTCCTCGACGAGCTGGAGCGGCGCAACAAGACCACGGCGCTCGTCACGATGTGCATCGGCGGCGGCATGGGTATCTCGACGATCCTGGAGCGCATCTAGCAACGGCGGCGAATCTTAAGATCGCCGGACGATGGTTCGAGCGGCGTGCGATGTCCCACTGCGTTACCTGGCTGTGGGAGCCGCACGTCGACTCGTTTTTGCGCTGCAATATCTGGCACGTGCGCGGCCGCGATCGCGATCTGATTGTCGATACAGGTGCGGGGATTTCGTCACTGCGCGATGCGCTCGCCGATCTGCTCGACAAACCCGCGATCGCGGCGGCGACTCACATTCACTATGACCACGTCGGCGGCCTGCATGAGTTCGATACGCGCCTGATGCATCGCATCGAAGCGCCGCGAATGAATCCGTATCGCGAGTTTCATCCGCTGCGCATGAGCAGCTTCCCCGCCTCGTTTCGCGATTACTTCTCCGCGCGCGATTCAGAACGCGGCGATCTTCTGATCGATGCGATTCCCAAGGCGGGCTGGAATCCCGACGATTACAAGATCGCTTCGACGACGCCGACGAGGCTGCTCGACGAGGGCGATACGATCGATCTCGGCGATCGCGCCTTCGAAGTGATGCATCTGCCCGGTCATTCGCCGGGCAGTATCGGGCTATGGGAGAAGGCGCCGGGGATTCTCTTTTCAGGCGACGCAATCTACGATGGCGCGCTGCTCGACAACCTGCCCGACAGCAGCGTCATCGACTACGTCAGCACGATGAAGCGTTTGCGCGCGTTGCCAGTTACGATCGTGCACGGCGGCCACGAACCGAGCTTCGGCCGCGAACGCTTGATTGCAATTGCCGACGCATACCTCGCCGCGCGCCGCGGCTGAACGACCGGCGCGGCCTACATCATGCCGCCGCCGGGACGATCTTCGCGCACCTCTTTGATCTGCTGCATATCCGCTTTGATACGGTCGCGATCGCCCGGCTGAAACGTGTCGAGCATCGCGCGGATACTGCGCGCGGCGCGCATCTCCTTGAACATCTCGTGATTCTGATGCGCCTCGCGCAGCTCTCGCACGTCGTCGCGCATCTGCGCTTTTTGCTGCGGCGTCATCGACGAGCGATCCATGCCGACCTTCAGATCGATCACGAGCTGCTCGATGTCGTCCTTCATCTGCGGATTCTGCGCGAAGCTCACACGCGCGAACGAGGTCACCAGCATCGCGCTCACCAGAAACAGCGCAGCTATCTGCAAAAGCGATCGTGTACGCATACTCTCCTCTCAAGCGGGCCCGAGTTGGACCGCCAGCAAAGTTGCAGTTTACGACCTCGCAGATCAAGCTGGAAACATTCTCGCTACATTGGGGACTTCAGATCGCAAACGGCGCCGGATCGGCCGGCGCCGTTCGCAGTCTGAAATTTGGAAAGGACTCGACCTAGCTGCGAACGATCACGAGCTCGATGCGGCGGTTCTCTTTGCGGCCTTCGCGCGTCGAGTTGCTGGCGACGAAGTCGGTTGCGCCGCGACCGCGCGCGACCAGACGATCGCTCGAAACTCCGTGCTTCACGAGGTAGGCCTTGACGGCGTTCGCGCGCTCGTCAGCCAACATCTTGTTCAGCTTGGCCCCTCCGCTCGGATCGCAATACGCGTCGATATAGACCCTCGTCGCATCCGGCTGCGTCTTCAGAAGTTGCGCCGCCGCATCCAGCACCGGCTTTGACTTCGCGCTGAGCCTGCCGTCGGGCTGGAACTCAACCCCGCGCAGATCAACTTTCTCCGGCGATGGAATCGATTGCGCCGCCGCCACAGGCTGAGCCGGCTGAGCCGATGCTGACGTGCCCTGCGAGCATCCGCTGATCATCAACGCCATCGGCAGCGCCGCGATCGTGAGTCCTGCAAGTGATTTCCGGGCGATACCGATAAGACGGCTCGGACGACCAATCTTCGCGGAACTTTTCAATGTCGATTGATATTTCATATCGTTTGCGCCTCTTCGCGATGCCCATGGCAAAGCGCAAACGACGTGCCGCCGAAAATAGCCGTGAAATAATGGCCATTACGGCCCCCTTGTAGGGAAAATTTACCGAGTTCAGCTAGTGTTGAGGCGCCCCTGCCATCGCCGCCTGCTGCTGGGCCTGAACCTTGCGGCATGCAACGAGTACGTCGGAGCCCGCGGCTCCTGGATCGCGATCGTACTCGACCGCCAGGTTGGCATCGGCCCACGTATACTTGGGACCGATCGGGCTCACGAGGGTACCCGGCCCGATCAAGTTGCGCATATGCACCAGCAGTGCGGCGCTGCTGTTGGAGTCGCTGGTTTGCAGCAGCGCGCCTTCGAACTGATTCTTGTAGAAGCGGTACGTCTCGCCCGTGAGCTGCCCGGCTGCGATCCGCATTGGATCGCTCGGACGCGTGTAAAAGGTCAAATCTCCCGCAGTGCGCACGAGCTTCATATTCGCCTGGGGCGGCGCGCCACATGCGATACCGCCGAAGCCCCCCTGGGGCGGAGGAGCGAACGGCAGCGCCGCCGCAATTCCGGTGTCTGGCGGGGGTGGTGGTTGGTGCGAGCCGCACCCTGTGAAGCCTACAAACAGGACCAACATCGAAACCGCCAGGATGCTTCTCTCTATCCGCATCAGCTCAACCTTCAGCGCCCAAGTTTTTCAGGCCTAAAAGGTGAACTGCCAACGGCCCGCGGTCAAGCGTCGCCAGATCGCGCGGCACGACCCGCTAAGTTGCCCGCTCCGCGCTTCTAATGGATGATCGATAAGATCGAGTGGGCGAATGCCTCACCTGGTGATGATGCAACGACGAGTAACGAGCTTCGCGGCGGCCCTCACGATTCTAATGCTCTCGATGGTCGTTTCGATTCGCGCATTCGCGGACCCGCCGGTCCAGGATCCGACCGCGACAGTTAAAGCGGTGATCGATCAGGCAATCGCCGTTTTTGAGGACCAGGGCATCGCACCCGGCGCTCGCGAGCAGCGCCTGCGATCGATCGCCGAGAACCGTTTCGATTTCGTAGGCATGGCGCGCTCGGCAATCGGCTACCATTGGCGCGAGTTCACGCCCGACCAGCGCCAGGAATTCGTTCCGCTCTTCACCTCGTTTATCGAGGACGTTTACCTCGATCGGATGGAACAGTACTCGGTCGAAAAAATTCAGCAGAATATCAAGACCTCGCTGGTGCAGTTCACCCGGCAACGGATGGACGGCCCTGACGATGCCGAGGTCTTCAGCCTGGTGACCCTGCAGAGCCGCAACGACCCGGTACAGGTCAACTATCTGCTCTCGCTCGACGACGGGCAGTGGAAAATCTACGACATCACAGTAGACTCGATCAGCGTGATCGCCAACTATCGCAACCAGTTCAATCGCGTGCTCAACCAGGGCGGTTACGATCGCCTCGTCAGCATCATGCGCGAGAAGCAGAAGGCGCTCTCCGAATCGCTTGCCCAGTAACTCCAATCCAGATGCCCGCAAGCGAAACCATCAACAGATCAAAGCGCGTCGATAAGGTACTCGAAGTCGAAAACCTGGGCGTCAGCTTCGGTACGCTCGAGGTTTTTAGCGCGCTCACATTTTCTGTCGAGAGCGGCACCTCGCTCGCCGTCATCGGTCCCAACGGCGCGGGCAAGAGCGTGCTGTTCCGCGCGCTGATCGGCGCGCAGAAATATGACGGCGTCGTGCGATGGGCGCCCGGCGTGCGGATCGGCTACGTCCCGCAAAAGCTTGATATCGAGCGCGACCTGCCGCTCACCGGACGCGACTTCCTGCGCGCCAAAGCGGCGGTCGCCAAGGTCGGCAAGGACGCGATCGATCGCGCGCTCGAGCGAGTTGGTATCGCGCGCGACGTGATCACTCGCCCGATCGGCGCGATGTCAGGCGGGCAGTTCCAGCGCCTGCTGGTCGCGTTCGCGCTGGTCGGCGATCCCGATGTGCTGATGCTCGATGAGCCGGCGGCTGGCGTCGACGCGCCCGGGCAGGAGCAGCTGGCCGAGATGCTGCATGGTTTGCGCGAGTCCAAAGGCGTTACACTGATGGTCATCTCGCACGACCTGAGCGTCGTGTTTCGCCACGCCACCAACGTTATCTGCCTCGCGCATGGCCTTAGATGTATCGGCGCGCCGCGCGAAGTGCTGACTCCCGCCACGCTCAACCAGATCTATGGCACCGAGGTGGGATTTCATGTCCATGACCACCTCGCTTGACGTCGGCTCGCTCGCACTGTCGCTGGCGATGGCCGCGGCGGCGGGCCTGGTCGGATGCTTCGCGGTGATGCGCAAGATGACGCTGGCGGCTGACGCGCTCTCGCACGTCGCGTTGCCGGGAATCGGGCTCGCGATCCTGCTGCGCGCGAATCCCCTGGTCGGCGCGATCGCAACGCTCGCGGCCGGCACGATTCTGATTTGGGCAGTGGAACGTCACACCGGCATCTCGACCGAAACGATCGTCGGCGTGGTGTTTTCCGTCGCACTCGCGGTCGGCACGATGATCACGCCCGGTGAAGCCCTGATCGACGCGCTGTTTGGCGGCGCGGGAAAAATCAGCAGTATCGAAGTTGTGGCAGGACTGGCAGCCGCGATCGCGATCGTCGTTTTCATCGCGATGAAGCGTCACGAACTGGTTGTCACACTCGTGTCCCCCGAGATTGCGCTCACGTGCGGAATCGACGTGTCGCGCCTGAACCTGATGTACCTGCTGACGTTCGCGCTGACTGTCGCGCTCGGC
The DNA here is from genome assembly GCA_035508495.1 of Candidatus Binataceae bacterium. Classification (NCBI taxonomy): domain Bacteria; phylum Candidatus Binatota; class Binatia (SeqCode); order Binatales (SeqCode); family Binataceae (SeqCode); species Binataceae bacterium (SeqCode). Next base: position 70,098 of record DATJMX010000040.1, on the reverse strand, counting down.
CTGCGCTATCTCGGCGTGCTGCTGATGGGCTCGCTGATGATCATCCCGGCCGCAACCGCGCGCCGGCTGGCGAGCAATCTGCGCGCGATGTTCTCGATCTCAGCCGCGGTCGCGGTGCTATCGACGCTAGCCGGGACTTACATCGCGTCAGTGATGAACAGACAAACCGGCCCCGTTATCATCAGCGCCGCCGGCGCCCTCTTCTTCCTGAGCCTCGTACGCCCCCGCGAAGCCTAATGAAATCGCGAGGTATCACCCGACCGAGGCACCGCGCCTTATGGTTCCCCTTCCCGCACGGGAAGGGAAGTTGCGCGCCAAGCGTCTCCTGAGTTCCTCACATTGTCGTTGGAAGCATGCCCACCGCACTTCACCAGCGCGCTAGTAGCGGATGTTTACGACGGTATAGAGCGGAACGCCGGTATATTCGACGCTGGCCGCGTCAAATGAGGGCGGGCTGAAAAGCGCGGCCGCATCGCGCGTGAAACCGTAACCTTCTTTCGGCATGCCGAGCATGTTCTGATCGAACTTCCCGTTCTTGTTTTCATCGTGATAGACGACCGCGGCGTATTTGCCGGGCGCAAGACCGGTGAAGCTGCACAGCGCCTTACCGCCATGAATCGGAGCCCAGATATGCTGCAGCACCTTGTCGCCATTGCGCGGAAACGCCTCCGCATCGTTGAACAAAGAGCATCCGACCTGCCCATTGTCATTACGCAGCCCGACAACTTCGATCTCGAGCGCATTCGCTGATGCTGAAGGGTTAGCCGCCGGCGACTGGGCAACAGCGCGCCGCGGAATCGAAACCACAAGGATGCAAAACAGCAGCGCAATATAACCTCGCCCGCAAAGCGGGAGAAGTCGCGACCTCTCCGGCTTTGCGGGCGAGGTTATTCCGGAGATCAGATTTCCGCGAGAGAATTTCTTCACAGTCTCGTAGACTACCTGACGGCGAAATACCGCCGCCAGATAGCGATCTAATAGTGCTGCAGCGTAAGAGTCAGGTTGGTTGGCCGCGATGCGTCGTGCTGAAACGCGCATTCCTGGAAGGTCGGTGCGCTCAGCGCGTGCGGCTTGCAGTCGTTGGAGAATCCGTACCCTTCTTGCGGGATACCGATGAGGTTCTTCGCCATCTTGCCGGTCATCTTCGCGTCATGGAAAAGCGCGATCGCATACGTGCCGGTCGGAATGTTTTTGAACTCGCAAGTCGCCGTGTTATCGCTGCCGATCTGTGCCTGCGCGTTGCGATAGACCGACTCGCGATCGCGGGGAAAGCCCTGGACCTTGTTATACAGCGCGCACGCACATCGCCCGCGCCGATCCGGAAATCCTACAACCTTCACGATAATCGGCGCCCCGCCCGACGGCGCATCCTGGGCAAGAACAGGAATGGCAATGCAGGCAGCGATCGCCAGAAGAGCAAGTAAGATCCGTTTCATCAGCAGTCTCCAGAGGAAGAATGTCCCGAGCCAGTTTCTCAAACCGTTCAGCTCGATCAACTGTAGCTGTTTTCCACGGCGTGCAAGAGTAACAACTGAACGTAAACGACCGGAATTGAAGGGTCGAGCGGCTTGACGACTGCGGCAGAAATCTACCAACGGTTGGCGAGTTTTCTCGCTGACAACCGGTCACTCAATACCCTCCATGGATGGCTGGCGCGCGCGATCGAACTTGCGTTAGCGGAATACTCCGATGGTGCAAATCAATCGGAAGGAATTGGCGGATCAGCTCTTACGATCGACCAATACCGATCAGCCGACCGTAAAGCACGCTCGCTCTGTTTCCAGAAAATAACCGCATCAAATCTCAAAAACAAAAATGGGGTCCCGCGATTGGGACCCCATTCTTTTGCGCCTGCGAATTCGATCAATTGTAGTTATTGATTACCGTGGTGCCGACATTCTGGTAGGTGTTCATTTCCTCGAAGATCTTCGAGATGCCGTCGAGGCCGATCGTGCCGGTCACCATCGACTTCGGCGAGCATCGCTTCGACTCCACCATCGCCAGCATCTGCGGATAATGCGACGCCTGCATGCCAAGCGTCGCGATCACCTGCAACTCCATCGTCACCATCCGATCGACGGGGAACGAAATCTCGCCCTTCTCGGCCGAGGTGGTGAGACCGATCTGCAAATGACGTCCCTGCTTGCGCAGGCTCATGATCGCGTTGCGGCAGGTGGTCGCGATTCCGAGCGCATCAACCGCCACGTGCGCGCCGCCCTTGGTGATATCCAGCACTGCGGCCGTCGGTTCCGTGCTCTTGGCGTTGATCACATGATGCGCGCCCATGCCCTTGGCGAGCTCGAGCTTGGCCGAATCGAGATCGATTCCGATTACGTTGGCGCCCATCGCCGAGGCGATATTGATCGCGGCCAGCCCGATTCCGCCGCATCCGTAAACCGCAACCCACTCACCCGGTTTCACCTGCGCGCGATCGACGATGCCGTGCCACGAGGTCATGAAGCGGCATCCCATCGAGGCCGCCTCGACGAAGTCGATGCTGTTCGGAAGCGCCACGAGATTCAGATCGGCAAACGGCACCGCCACCTGGCTGCCGAAGCCGCCGTGATACGAGAAGCCCGGCAGCAGCGGCGTGAGGCATACGTTGGACTGGCCGTTGCGGCAGTATTCGCAAGTGCCGTCGCCCTGGCTGAACGGTACGACGACGCGATCACCTTTCTTGAAATTCTTGATGTCCTTGCCGACTTCCTCGACGACGCCAGTGAACTCGTGCCCCAGGATCGAGCCGGGCTGCGCCGCGAGGCCCATCCAGGTCCAGTCGCCCGACCATGCATGCCAGTCCGACCGGCACACGCCATTCGCTTTGGTCGAGATGATCGCGCCGTCGGGCGCGCACTGCGGATCAGGCACATTCTTCACCACGAGCGGCTTCTTGGTCGCCTCGAATACTGCTGCCTTCATTGTTTCGGTCCTCCTTGAGGGTCGCTCCCCTTTTACGGGGTTGGTATGTGGAGCGTCGCCGCCCACATACGGCGCGCGTCCGATTCCTTTCGCATAGTGGGTTTTCGTCTCGGCGTCAAAGCGCCGCGCTCAGAGTAGTTTCTCGACGGTCTTTGCGAATGCGCTCGCGCTCGAGGCATCGATTTCCACCGGATGCAGATCGACGCCCGCCTCATCCTGCGCCTTGAGGCGTTCGACCGCGCCTTGGACGCCGCCGATATAGCCGAGCTCGTTCATCAGCTTCGGCGCGACCGCATCGGTACCGGCCTTTGCGCCACCCGCGCTCCAAGCCTCCTTGATTTTCGCGACATCGTCGCCGAAGCCGAAACGCGTGAGCTGCTCGGCGTAAAAGGTGCCCATCCGCGCCGCATAGAACGCGACGGTACCCGCATGCCCGGCGCGAGCGCGATCGACATTCTCGGTGACAGTAACAGTGCTCGGCGATTTGACGGCAACAGAGCGCGGCTCGCGTCCCGCGGCGACGGCAACGGCGCGAAACGCATCGATCGCGCCCTTGAGACCCGAAAGCGGGATCATCACCGGCAGCCATCCGTCGGCCTGGCGCGCGGTGAACTCAACGCTCAGCTTGTTGAGCGATGCGATCCAGATGGGAATATGCTTGCGCACCGGCTCGAAGCGCAGCGTGAAGCCGCGCGCCAGCTTGAACAGCTTGCCCTGGTAATTGAGCGGCGTCCCCGCCATCAGCATGTTGATGATCTCGACGTATTCCTTGAGGCGGGTGAGCGGCGGATTGAATTGCACGCCATGGAAATGCTCGACGACCTGTGGCCCGCTGGTGCCGAGGCCGATGATCATGCGGCCGTCGCTCAGCTCGTCGAGCGTGCCGAAATGCTGCGCCAGCGCAGCGGGCGTGCGCGAATAGATATTCACGATCGAAGTCGCGAGCTGCACCTGCCGCGTATGTTCGGCGAGCAGCGTCAGCAGCGTGAAGGCATCGCGGCCCCACGCCTCAGCGATCCAGATCGAATGGATTCCGGCTTCGTCGGCGATCTTCGCGCGCTCGATCAGCGCCTTGAAGTCGAACTTGCCCTGCCAGTTAACGCTCACGGAAAGTTTGCGCGCCATTGAAGATGCTCCCTGCTCAGGCGAGATCGCGAACGCGCTCGTACCACCGGCGCAGATTCTTGTAGCCGTCGGTGAGCGCGAAGTTGTTGGGAATCAGCGACAGGAAATAGAACGGATGAAACAGCGAGGCATCGGCCAGCGTGAAGCCGCCGCCGAGTACGAAATCCTTGCCCGTCATCTGCGCGTCGATCATGCGGCAATAGCCCGCGAGCGTCTCGCGATGCGTCCCCGCGCTCTCACGCATCTTCGCCGTCGTCATCCCGATCAGCTTCTCGCGATTGGCCTTGAGCTTCTCATCGGGCACGCCGTCAAGCAGATCGGGAATCGTCAGGAAGAGAATCGGCGTGAACAAAGTGTTATCGGCCCAGTTGTCGATGATCTCGCAGAGGCCGAGCATCCCGGGCGGGATCACCGCCGGCGCCGGCACCTTGCGCTCGAGCCACTTGATGATATCGACCGAGTTGTAAACCACCTCGCCGTCCCATTCGAGCACCGGCACGCGTGTCCATGCACCCTTGGTCACTGCGAGCAGGTTGGTCTTGTCTTCGAAGTGGCAGTCGATCGGATTCCACTTGAGCTTCTTGAAAGTGAGCACGCGCCGCACCTTCTCGGTGAACGGCGAGATTGGATACTGATACAAATTGATCTGGCCCATACGCTCCTTCGGCAAGTCTCTCGATTAGATTCGCGCAACGGTCATCGCGACGGAAACCTCGTCGCGAATAAGCTGGCGGATATGGCATCCGCGCTCGGCGACTTCGACCAGCTTGTGCAGCCGCTCGTCATCGGCGCCGGTTTCAACTTTAAGTTCAACTTGAATTTCCTTGACGTGGCCCTTTTCGTTGGCCGTGGCATGAACCGACGCGCGGCCGAGCTGGATTTTGCGCACGCGCGCCGCGACTCGCAACGACATCAGCAGGCACGATCCCAGCGCGCCGAGAAATGATGACACCGGATCGGGGCCGGTCGCATCCTCGCCGTCCAGCGACCATCGATGCCCGAGGTAGCTGATCGACGTGCGCATCGAATCGCCAATCGCCTCGACGAGGACATCACGATGGCGTCCCGCCGCTGCTTGATTCAAAGCAGTCGACACGCCGAGAAAATCGGGAGCTTCAAGCAGCGCTTTAACTTTGGTCGTGAAGCGCGAGGCGGTCGCGCCGTCGATTCCGCGATGGTCGTAGGCGATCGCGATCTGCATCGCAGGTCGTACCTCGGCGCGGCCGTCGATCGCCAACACCTCGTCGCGAATCGCGCCGACGAACATCAGCGCCGCCTGCGGCGCGAAGATCACGGGCGTGCCGTTCTCGACGCCGTAGGCGCCGAGGTTCGAGACGGTGAAGGTCGCCATCTCGAGATCGGCGGGGGCTAGCTGGCGCTTGCGCGCGCGCTCGGCGATCGCGGCGCTGCGCGAGCTCAGCCCGCCAAGGTCGAGCGTCTGTGCATCGTGGATGACGGGCACTAGCAGACCGTCGGGCGCATCGACGGCGACTCCCAGGTTGATGCGATCGTAGATCAGCATCTCGCCCTCGCTGTAACTCGCGTTGACGCGGGGATTCTCTTTGAGCGCGAGCACGGTCGCCATCAGGATAATGTCCGTGACGCTGACCTTCGTGCCCCCCGCGGCGAGGGAGCGGCGTGCATCGAGCGCGCGGCTCATATCGACGCGGACCATCTGCACGAAGTGCGGGACTTCGCTCCAACTGCGGGTGAGATTGCGCGCGCCGACGAACTGCACTCGCGTGAGCTTCTCGCGCCGCGCGGGCGCAAGCGGACCCGCCGGGGCCGCATGTGCCTGCGCGGCGGCAGCCTGCGGCGGCGAGGGCGCCGCGGCGCCGCCCTGGTGCGCGGCGCCGCCTGCGGCGGCGGCGCGCACGTCGTCCTCTGTGATCATGCCGTCGGGGCCTGAGCCCCCGACGGAGGCAAGGTCGACGCCGCGCTCAGCGGCGAGCCGCTTGGCGCGCGGCGACGCGAGCACGCGCCGGCCCAACGCGGGCGCGCCCGGACGCGGCGCCATCGGCGCCGCGGCTGCAGCCGGCGGCTGCGTCGGCGGCGCCGCCTTGGCGGCGCGCGGCGCGGACGCCATCAGATGCTCGCCTTCCTGCGCGATCTCGCCGAGCGGCTCCCCAACCTGGACGACCTCGCCCTCGTCGGCGATTCGCCGCGCGAGTACGCCCGCAGTCGGCGATTCTACTTCGACTTCTGCCTTGTCGGTTTCGACCTGGAGGATCGATTCCCCGAGACTTATCGTCTCGCCCTCCCGCTTGTGCCACTTGAGAACGGTCCCTTCGGTCATCGTGTGACCGAGCTTCGGCATCTGGATAACAAACGGCATAACTGATTTCGCCCGCGCGGCTCAGCTCAGGAGTTCGCGGCAGGCGGCATAAATTTTCTCCTCGCTGGGAATCACGAACTTCTCGAGCACGGTCGAGGTCGGCACCGGAACATCGGGCATCGCCACCCGCTTCAGCGGCCGATCGAGATATTCAAGCGCCTCCTCGAGCAGCATCGCACCGATCTCCGCGCCGACGCCAAGCGTCTTGTAAGTCTCCTCGGCGACAACGATCTTGCCGGTCTTTTTCACCGACTCGATTATCGCGGGACGATCGAACGGATTAAGCGAGCGCGGATCGATCACTTCGACCTCGTGCCCTTCCCTGGCCAGGCGCTCCGCCGCCGCAAGCGCTTTCGGCACCATCGCAGAGTACGCAACGAGCGTGAGCGCATCGCCTTCGCGCCGAATCGCAGCCTTGCCGAGCGGCACGATGTAATCGGGATCGTCGGGAATCTCGCCCTTGGTCGCGTAGAGCAGCTTGTGTTCGAAGTAAAGCACGGGATTGTCATCGCGAATCGCGGCCTTCAGCAGACCCTTCGCGTCGGCCGGTGTCGAGGGCGTGACGATCCTGAGACCAGGCGCGTGCATGAAGAATGCCTCGGGGCACTGGCCGTGCTCGGGACCGACTCCTGCCGCGCCCGACGGGCATCGCACTACCAGCGGCACCTTGTACGCGCCGCCGTGCCCATAGCGCCACATCCCGGCTTTGAGCACGATCTCGTCGCCGGCGGTAAACAGGAAGTCAGCGAACTGCAGCTCGACGATTGGCCTGAGGCCCGTGAGCGCAGCGCCCACCCCGGCGCCGACGAACGCGTTCTCCGAGATAGGAGTGTCGAACACGCGCTCGTCGCCGAACTGCTCCTTGAGGCCCGCCGTGATGCGGAAGATACCGCCGAAGTTCGCAACGTCCTCGCCGTAGAGGATCACCGTCTGGTCGCGGCGCATCTCCTCTTCGATCGCTTCCTTGATTCCCTGTGCGTATGTGATTGTTCGCATCGTCGCGCTCCGTGCCTAGGCGTAAAGGTCTTCGAGGGCGGTCTCGGGCTTGGGGAAGGGCTGCTTCTGCATGAACTCGACGGCGCGATCGATCTGCGTCTTCGCGTCGGCCTCGGCCTGCTGCTTTAGCGCCTCGGTCAGGATCTTTTGCTCCATCAGCTTATGCTCGAGCATGGAAATCGGATCGCGGCGCCAATGTTTTTCGACTTCCTCGCGCGAGCGATACGATTCGGGATCACCGATCCAATGTCCCCACAGCCGATAGGTCTTCGCCTCGATGAGCGACGGCCCTTCGCCCTTGCGGGCGCGCGCGATCGCCTCGCTCACGGCGTCGTAAACCTGGTCAACATCGTTGCCGTCGATCACCTTGCCCGGCATCGCATAGCCCTTGGCGCGCTCGGCGATATCTTTCACCGCGGTCGAGCGCTCGGTCGGCATCGAGACCGCCCAGCCGTTATTCTCGCACAGGAAGATGACCGGCAGTTTACGCACGGCGCAGAAGTTGGCGCTCTCGTGGAAGGTGCCGCGATTGCTGGTGCCGTCGCCAAAGAAGCACAGAACAACTTTGTCCTCGCCTTTGACCTTGATCGATAGCCCCGCACCGGTCGCGATCGGAAAGCATCCGCCGAGCGTGCCGCTTTCGCCGAGCACGCCGAGCTGCGGATAAACGACGCGCATCACGCCGCCCTTGCCGCGATTGGTGCCGCCCTCCTTGCACGCGAGGTCGCAGAGAACTTTCTCCAGCGGGATACCGCGCGCTACCCAGTAGGCAACGCCGCGATGCGCATAGAGCATGTAGTCGTCCTTGCGCAGCGCCGCGATCGCAGCGCACTGGAGCGCCTCCTGGCCGACGCCGGGATGCATGAAGCCGCCGACCTGGCCGGCCTTGATAAGCTCGGCGATCCGCTCCTCGAGCCTGCGGCTCAGGATGACTTTCTTGTAGATATCGAGCGCGAGATTTTTATCCATCGCGGTCTCTCCCCGCTTGAGATCCCGCCAAACGACTTCTCTCCGTTGGGGAAAAGTCACCTGTGCGGCTAAACGTTTGTACCCGATCGCTCAAGCTATCCGAGAGCGAGGGTTATCTACAAACGCGCCGGCGAGGCTGGTATTTCGCCGCGATCGCGCTAATAGGGAAGAACGAAGGAGCGCTGATCGATGAATAACCGCAAGGCGGGAGAGGTTATTCTGAAGTAGAACTCAACTGACGCGGCATTTGGGAGCATTCTTTATGTCCAACGCGGAAAGTCAGCCCAGATACAAAGTCATCGTCGAGAAAAACATTTCGATGCGGGCGCGCGATGGCGTCGCGCTCAGCACCGATATCTACCGGCCCGATGCGCCCGGGAAATTTCCGGTGCTCGTGGTGCGCACGCCCTACGACAAGAGCCAAGCGATGGCGCTCAACGAGAAGGATTTCTTTCCGCCGCGCGGCTACGCGATGGTTGTGCAGGATACGCGCGGACGCTTCGCGTCGGAGGGCGAGTTCCGGCCGTTCGTCGATGAAGCCCGCGATGGCTACAATGCGATCGAATGGGCCGCCGCGCTGCCGTTCTCAAATGGCCGCGTCGCAACCGTCGGCCAATCGTATCTCGGGCTTGTGCAGTATTTCGCCGCGACGCTCGCGCCGCCTCATCTCGTTGCGATGTGTCCCGTGTCGGGGCCGGTTACCTACTTCGAAAACTGTATCTATCGGCACGGCGTGTTCGAGCTCGGATGGATTCTCGCGTACACGAACTTCATGGCGCGCAACGTTCTCGAGCGCAAAGGAATTCTCGACGCCGAGCGCGCACGCCTCGACAGTTATCTCAAGAATCCCGCGATGCCGCTCTCCCAGTTCAGCATCGAAGCCTACAAGCATCTGCCGCTGAGTGATTGGGGCGAGCGGTTCAAGGCGGGCGCGCCGTATCTCGCCGACTTCATCGCAAACTCCAAGGAAGGCAGCTACTGGGCCGAGACCGACATGCGCCCGCTCGCGCGCAATATCACCGTGCCGATGATGCACACCGGATCGTGGTACGATGCGTTCCAGTACGACACGCTCACGATGTACACGCGCATGCGCGACCACGCGCAGAATGAAAATGCGCGCCGCGGCCAGCGCCTCGTGATGGGCCCGTGGGCGCATCTGCTGCCCTACTCGGTGCCGACCTCGCGCGGCACCGGCGATATCGATTTCGGGGACGACGCGAAGGTCGAGCTGCTCGCGATGCAGGAGCGATGGCTGCGGCATTGGCTCGATGGCACCGAGCGCGAGTTGCTCGACGAGCCTCCGGTCAGGCTCTTCGTGATGGGCGAGAATCGATGGCGCGACGAGCGCGAATGGCCGCTGGCGCGCACCGTTTATACCAAGGTCTTCCTGCACAGCCGCGGCCAGGCGAACACGCTCGGCGGCGACGGCGCGCTGTCATTCGCGGCGGCGGGCGAAGAGCCGGCTGACGAGTTCGTTTACGATCCGAACGATCCTGTGCCGACGCGCGGCGGCACCGCGCTCGGCCTCGCACCGGGCGTTTATGATCAAGCGGAACTTGAAAAGCGACGCGACGTGCTCGTTTACACGAGCGAGCCGCTGCCGCGCGATCTCGAGGTAACGGGACCGATCGCGATGAAGCTGCATGCGGCGTCGTCGGCGCCGGACACCGACTTCACGAGCAAGCTCGTCGATGTGCGGCCTGACGGCTACGCGCACAATATCGCGGAGGGCATCGTGCGTGCGCGCTTTCGCGAATCGAGTACGGCGCCGACGCCGATCACGCCGGGCCGCGCGTATGAGTACTCAATCGACATGTGGGCAACGAGTCACGTCTTCAAAGCCGGGCATCGCCTGCGTATCGAGGTGTCGTCGAGCAACTTCCCGCGCTTCGATCGCAACGCGAACACGGGCAACGACCCCGGCACCGATCGCGAGCTGAAAACGGCAAAGCAGACGATCCTGCACAACGGACAGCATCCATCGCACCTCGTGCTGCCCGTCATTCCGCGCTAGCCGCGAAAGACTCTCGGTAGCCTGTCCCGCGGCTGACGCCGCAGGCGGAAGCCGCAAACCGGGAGTGCCGCCAAAGGCGTCAGTCCCGGGAGAGGCTATTTCCAGACTGCGAATCAGTTGATGCGGAGCTTCAGCACTTCGAGGAAGCGATCTTTCAGCCGGTCGAAGGGGCCGTTGGACATGAAGATTGCGATGTCGCCTTTTTTGGCGTCGCGGAGCAGGTGTTCGAGGATTTCTTCGTTTGAAGTGCACGCCTCAGTTATGGGGCCGCGTTTTGTGATTTCGGAGGCGAGCACCTTTGTGTCGAGGCGGTCGCTCAACGGGATCGGATCGTTTTCCTTGAAATAGACGGGGCCCAGGTAGACTCTCGCGGCGCGATCGAATGCGCCTGCGAAGCCGCTTTGAAAAACGTTGCGGCGGGCGGAATTGGAGCGCGGTTCGAATGCGGCGATGATTCTGCGGGTGCCGAAGCGGTCGGCGATCGCGTCGAGAGTTGCACCGATCGCCGTCGGATGATGCGCAAAGTCGTCGATCACCGTGATGCCCGCCGCCTCGCCGATCACTTCCTGCCTGCGCACAACGCCGCCGAACGCCGCGAGGCCTTTGGCGATTTCAACCGGCTCGAGTCCGCTGGCCATCAGAAGCGCGAACGCGCCGAGCGCGTTGGCAACGTTCATCTTGCCGCCGATCGGTAGGGGGACGTTCCGCGCAATACGCTGGCTTTCGCGTTCGATATCGAAGTGCGCACCGCCTTCGCCGCTGCGGATGTTCGTTGCGCGATACTCACCGGAACTGAGTCCGTAGGTGATTCGCTTTGCGCGCGTGTCCTTGGTCGAGTCGAGCGCGTGCGGCGAATCGGCGCATACGACGAGCACACGCGAGGAATCCATTTGATCGGCGAGCGCGCGGAAGCTCGATTTCACGTGATCGAGATCGCGATAGATGTCGGCGTGATCGAATTCGACCGCCGTGACGATGGCGCCGAACGGATGGTAGTGCAGGAACTTCGGGCCTTTGTCGAAAAACGCGGTGTCGTACTCGTCGCCTTCGATAACGAAGTCGCCGCCCGCGCCCATGCGATAGTTCGAGCCGAAATCCTTCGCGAGCCCGCCGACCATCATCGACGGATCGCGGCCCGCAATTTCGAGGATGCGCGCGATCATCGACGTGGTCGTCGTCTTGCCGTGCGTTCCCGCGACCATCAGCACGCGCTTGTGGCGCAGGAAGAAATGCCACAGCGCCTCGGGCATCGAGAGGTACGGGATCGCCGTCGCGAGCAGTGCGACAGCTTCCTCATTGCTGCGCGGGATGACGTTGCCGACGACTACGAGGTCGGGGTTGGTATCGAGGTTCGCGGGACGAAAGCCCGTGATCACTTCGACCCGCGACGATTTCAGCAGCGACGCGGTCGGCTCGTAGAGCTGATTATCCGAACCGGTTACGCGAAATCCACTTTCTGTGAGCATGCCGGCGAGCGCGGCCATTGCGGTGCCGCCGACGCCTATGAGATGGACGTGCTTGACGGTCGCGGGCACGCGCGCGAGTCGTTCGGCCGATGAACTACTGGCTGGCATTCACCGTTTCCATGATGAGGTCGTGAATCTTCGGACGAAACTCGCGAATCGCCTGGTTCTCGCGCCGCGGATGCACGCGGTTGGTCAGGATCGTCACGGCGATCTCGCGCTCGGGCTCGATCCAGAGCGACGTGCCGGTGAAGCCGAGGTGCCCGATCGCGTTGGGTGAAAAATGGTTGCCCGAGCTGGAGCCGCGCGGCGACGGCGTGTCCCATCCGAGCGCCCACGTCGATCCTTCGACGGTCGTGTCGCGGGTCCAGAACTCGCGCACGATTTTCTGCGGCACGTAATCGGAACGGCCCGCGTAACAATCGATGAGCGCCTTGGCCATTTGATCGACATCATGCACGGGAGCAAAAAGCCCCGCGTGGCCGGCCACGCCGCCCATCGCGTATGCGTTCTCGTCGTCGACTTCGCCGACCAGCAGGCGCTTGCGCGACGGGCAAAGCTCCGTCGCCGCGAACATCTCGGGCACCGGTTCGAGCCGCCGCGAGCGCGAAAGCGAAATGTCGATGAAGCCCGTCGCGCGCATCTTCAGCGGACGAAACAGCTTGTCGCGGCAATAGCGATTGAGCGAGACGCTTGAGACTTTCTCGATCGCCTCGCCGAGCAGGATGAAACCCAGATCGGAATAAATAGCCTGCGTACCGGTCGGCGCTTCAAGCGTCTCGCGATGCACCTGCTCGTACACGAACTCCTTGGCGCCGTAACTCGCCATGAAGTTGACGCGGCCGCCGCGCTCGATCTGCATCGTGCGCTGGAAGAACGGACGCCACGCCGGCAGTCCCGAGCAATGCGCGAGCAGATGGCGGAACGTGATACTGTTTTTGCCGTGTACGCCGAAGTCATGAAACAGGCGCGTCACGCGATCGTCGAGGCGTAACTTGCCGTCACGCGCGAGCATCATGACGGCGGTCGTCGTCGCGAGCGCTTTGGTCAGCGACGACAGATCGAAGACCGTGTCGATTTTGATTGGCGAGCGCTCGGGTTCGAGCTGGCGAAAACCGAACGCGCCTTGGAAGGCGATATCGTTGCCGACGCGCACCACAACCACGGCGCCCGGTATGATGCCCTGCTCTACGGCCCGGTTAAACCCATCCTCAACATCCTTCCATCCCACCGCCGCCACCTCCTGCTAACTGAGCGCGGGTTCGATGAACTCCATCCGGCGCGCATTGCTGTCGAGCCTGACCCGCACGCCGAACGGCAGCGTGAAATTTTCGCTGCCGTGTCCCGCTTCTACGCCGCCCAGCACCGGGCATTTGAGCTCCCCGGTCTGGTCGGCGATGAAACGGGCCATCAGGCGTGCTTCCAGCTCGTTGCCCTCGACCGGCCGAATCGCGCCGAAGACGATTCCCGCGGCGCGTTCCATCGCGCCTGCCTGTCTTAGTTGTACTAGCATCCGGTCAATTCGGTAAGCCTTTTCGCCTACGTCTTCGATAAAAATAATACGCCCATCGAAGCTCGGCGCGAATGGGGTGCCGAGCATCGCCACGATTACGGACAGGCATCCGCCGATCAGCTCGCCCTCGGCCACGCCGGGCCGGATGATCTCACGCGCATCCATCGCGAACTCGCCGACCTCACCGGTGAGCAGCCCTTTCATGTGCTCGAAGGAACGCGTGCTGAGTCCGCGCGCAAGATCCATCGCGACCATCGGACCATGCATCGCGACCATGCCCGCCCGATCGACGAGCATGTTGAGCAAGAAAGTTTCATCGGAGAAGCCGACGAAGATTTTTGGCGTGCGTGCGATCGCGTCCCAATCGAGCATCGGCAAAAGCCGGCCGCATCCGTAGCCGCCGCGCGCTGCGAAGATCGCTTTCACTTCGGGATCGGCGAAATACGCCTGGAGCTCGCCGGCGCGCTCGCGATCGTCGCCGGCCAGCACGCCCGATCGCGCGAGCGCTCGCTCCGAAACTTTGACACGGAAGCCCATCGAGGCGAGCACGCCGACGCCGCGCTCCAGGTGCGTGCGCTCGACGGCCGCCGCGGGCGCGACGACGCCGACCGTATCGCCAGGGCTCAGATGCAGCGGCTTGTTGAGTCGGCGCTTCACGCGAGGATGCGAATACTAAAGCGAACGGCCCACGGCTGTCGCAACCGGGGCGAGCGCCTTCATCAGATCGGCAAAGACGTTCGGCTTGAGCTGCTGCGGACCGTCGGACAGCGCCGTCTCGGGATGCGGATGCACCTCGATAAGGAGACCGTCGGCGCCCGCTGCAACCGACGCCAGCGCCATCGGCGTTACGAGCGACCATAGGCCAGTGCCATGGCTCGGATCGACGATCACCGGGAGATGCGTCCACTGCTTGAGCAGCGGCACCGCGTTGAGGTCGAGCGTATTGCGCGTCGCGGTCTCGAAAGTGCGGATACCGCGCTCGCATAGCACGACGTTGGGATTGCCTTCGGCCAGGATGTACTCGGCGGCCATCAGGAATTCTTCGAGCTTGGTCGACATCCCGCGCTTCAGCAGGACGGGCTTGTTGGTGCGGCCGAGCCGCCGCAGCAACGAGAAGTTCTGCGCGTTGCGAGCGCCGACCTGGAGCATGTCGGCATGCTCGACGATCATTTCGATGTCGTGCGGGTCCATGATCTCAGTCACGACCGGCAGCCCGACGCGGCGTCCTGCAGCCTCGAGCAACTCGACGCCCTCGCCTTCCATCCCCTGGAACGAATAGGGCGAGGTGCGCGGCTTGAATGCGCCGCCGCGCAGCATATGAGCGCCCGCGCGCTTGACGCCATCGGCAGCGGCCTCGACCTGCTCTTTGCTCTCGACGGCGCACGGTCCCGCCATGATCGCGAGCCGCTTGCCGCCGATCTGGGCGTTGCCGACGCGAATAATCGATCCTTCGGGACGAACCTCGCGGGCAGCCAGCTTGAACGATCGCAGCACCGGCATCACGCGTTCGACGCCTTCCAGGGTCTCGAGATGCTGGAGCTGGTGCTTCTCCTCGCGCTCGTCGCCGACGCATGCGACGACGGTGCGTTCGACGCCGCGGATAATGTGGGCGCGGTAATCTAGTCCCTCCACCACCTGCACGATGGCCTGGATCTGATCCTCGGTGGCGTGGGCTTTCATTACGACGATCAAGCTGGATACCCTCCGGGAGACAGCCCTCTGCGCAATGGCAAGGGCCGGTGAACTCTAGTAATTACATATATTGACCGTTAAATCATCGGCTCTCGTGCGAACGCGCCGCGACGCCTCGTGATTGGAGACCAGCTTGCCACATCGCCCGCTGAGAATCGTTCATACCTCCGACGTGCACCTCGAGACCGACACCTATGGCTCGGGAGATCGCGGCAACGAGCTGCGCGAGCGCGTGCGCAACGCCTTCCGCAAGGTCGTCGACGTCGCCAACGAGCGCTCGGCCGACATGCTGCTGATCGTCGGCGATCTGTTCGATTCGGCGCGCGTCAGCGAGGAGGCGCTGGGCTTCGCGCTCAGCAATATCGCGCGGGCGCAGATGCCGGTGGTGATGATTCCCGGCAATCATGACGCGCACGACGAGCGATCGATTTACGCGCCGCTCGATCGCAAGATGCTGCCCGAAAATCTCCACCTGATTCTCGAACCCGAGGGGCGCTCGATTCATTTTCCCGAACTCGCAACGCACGTATGGGGCCGCGCGCTCGTCGAGCACTCACCCGAGTATCGCCCGATGCGCGGAGTGCCGGAGCCGATGCCCGATACGTGGAACATCGCGCTGGCGCACGGCTTCTTCATGGAAGAAGGCGAGATCGAGCGCTCGTCGCCGATCACGCCCGGGGACATCGAGGGCAGCCGCTTCGATTACGTCGCGCTGGGCCACGTGCACGTGCTGGGAGACGTATCGCAGGGGACCACGCGCGCGTTCTATTGCGGCACGCCGGCGCCGCTCTACGCGACCGAAAACGCGGGATGGGTGCTGTGGATCGAGTGCAATCCTGGCGAGCCGATTCGAATCGAAAAGCTGGCGGTAAGCGAGCCGTTGCGTTAGCACTCCAGTCTGTCCATCTGCAAAGATATGCGCGGTTCGCGGCGGCATGGCGCCATGTCGCCGAATTGAAATCGCCTTGACGTGAGGACGGATAAGTTTCCGCACGAAGCGAAATCGATGCGTTGACGATCCTGGGCGGCGGGCCAGCCGGCCTCGGCGTCGGCTTCTACGCGGCTCGCGCCGGGATCCCGTTTGCGCTCTACGAGAAGTCAGGCGCGCTTGGCGGGATGTGCCGGACGCTCACGAGCGGAGCGCATCGCTATGACTCCGGGGCGCATCGCTTTCACGATCGCGACGCGGAAATCACCCACGACATCAAGGAGCTGCTCGGCGACGAGCTCGTCAGCATCAGCGCGCCAAGCGCGATTTGGGACCGCGGGCGCTTCGTCGATTTCCCGCCGACGCCTATGAACGCGCTGATGTCGTCGGGGCTACGCGAGGCCGGCAAGATCGGCTTCGAACTGATTCGCACGCGTTTCGATTCGCGGCCGATGGTAAGCTTCCAGGATTTCGCCATCGGCACCTTCGGCGAAACGCTCGCGCGCCGCATACTACTCAATTACTCGGAGAAGTTGTGGGGGATGCCGGCCGACCAACTCGCGCCCGAAGTCGCGACGCGGCGGCTGCAGGGCATGAACCTGCGATCGCTGTTCGTCGAGCTGCTGTTTCCAGGGCGCAAAACCGAGCATATCGACGGGACGTTCCTCTATCCGAAAAGCGGTTATGGCGCGATCGTCGAGCGGATCGCGGGCACACTGCCGCAAGACTCGATCTTCACCAAATCAGACGTAACAAGGTTCGATTGCGACGCCGGATCGATCTCACGGATTCACTTTGCCGATGGCTCGCTATGCGAGCCGCGCGGGCGAATCGTATCGACGTTGCCGCTGACGCTGATCGTGCGGCTGCTCGGCGAGCGGATCGCGCCCGAGGCGCATCAGGCGGCATCGGAGCTGCGTTTTAGGCATATGCGGCTTTTCTTCCTGCGGCTTGCGCGGCCGAGCGTATCCGGCAACGCCTCGATTTATATTCCCGATCGCGAGTTCTGCGTGTCGCGCCTCTACGAGCCGCGCAATCGATCGGCGGCGATGGCGCCGGCGGGCGAGACCTCACTTGTGATCGAGGTCCCGTGCTTCACGGACGATGCGATCGCGACGGTCGACGAACTATCGCTCGCGAATCGCGTGATCGATGAGCTGACGAGCGTCGGGCTCATCAAGCGCGATGAGGTCGTGGAATGGAAGCATCACTTCCTCGCCAACGCTTACCCGGTTTATACGCTCGACTATGGCGCGCGCGTGGAGACGATCAAGGATGCGCTGGCGGCGGTGAGAAATCTCGATACGGTCGGCCGCGCCGGGATGTTTATCTACAGCCATCTGCACGACCAGCTTCGTTTCGGCAAGGATTACGTCGAAGAGCTGCTGCGGGCGCAGGCGGACACTTCGCTGACGGCGTAACTCAGGGCGTAACGCCGGCAGAGGGCCGGCGCAGCTCGGGGTAAATCGCGGCGAGGCCGCGCCACATCAGTTCGAAACATTTTCTGTCGCCCGGATCGATTGCGAAATCGTGGCTCTCGTTTTGCGTCATCCGCGCCGCGATCGGATCCGCGGGGTCGCTCACGATAACAATCAGCGTCGTGCTCGGCGCCTGGTCGCGAACCGCCCGCAGCAATGCGAGTGAATCGACCCCGTTCTGCGCGGGCACCGCCGTATCGACCATCACGAGTTCGGGCATCGCGGAGCGAAACAGGTTGAGCGCCTGAGCAGCGTTGACCGCCTCGGCGATGACGCTGCATCCGAGGCATTCCAGATGCATCCGCAGCATCTCGCGAACAGTGGAAGACGCGGTGGCGATCACCACACGAATCGGCGCTCGGGTCTGACCCATGATCAGCTATCACCTCGACGGAATCTCAGCCTCGCTCAGTAGAGCAAACGCCGGACCATCGACCTAGTGTAGTATTTTATAGCAGATTGTTGAGCGCGGCGACTCAGGCTGGAGGCAGTGCCGCTTCAGGATTGAAGCACCCCAAATAGAAACGGGGCCGGATTGCTCCGACCCCGCTGGCCCCCTCCCCCGGGAACGGATCGCTCGCTACGTTTAGCCCTTGGGCTTGAGCGTGAAGTTCGACGTCGCCGTGGCCCCGGCTTTCACATCGACCTTCTGATCCTGCGTGCCAAGCTTTTCTTGCCAGACTTCGATCGTGTAGTCGCCCGGCGGCACATCTTTGATCGTGAAGTTGCCCTTGTCGTCGGTGACGGCGTAGTACGGCGTATCGGTCACGTACCACCAGCCCTTCATCCAGCCGTGTGCGTCGCAGGTGACTTTGATCACCTCGGGCTGATCGACCTTCTGCGAGATCACCTTCTTGAACTTGGGCTGCGCCATGTTGAAGGAAGGATTTTTCTCCGAATAGGTATGGATGTTGTGCAGGATACCATCGTCATTGACGATCTTGACGGTGCTGCCGGCCGGGAACGCCAGCACGTGCGGCACGTAGTCGCATCCCTTCTGATCGAAGGTCACATCCGCGGGCTTGAGCGCACCCTTGGCGTCCTTAAGCACGACGACGGCGTTGGCGATACCACCGCTCGGATCGACGATCAGATCCTCGACGTAGTGAGGATGCAGTGCGCAGACGTCCTTGTCCTTGGTGATTTCGACCGATTTCTTGGCCGGTGGCGTGCCGTCCAGCTTTACCGTGCCACTGATGGTACCGCCGTCGGCAAAAGCCGGTGCCGCGCTCAGCGCAGCCACTGCGAGCGCAGTGACAACTGTTGCAATCTTTCTCATTACCTTTCCCTCCTGAGATGTCCCCCAAGACTTATGTTGGAACATGCTACTTGCTACTCACTTTCTGCGGCGGCGCCGCGGCAACCTGTCCGGGCAGTTGCTGGCCGGGATGCTCGCCAAACCAGAATATATAGTCGCGAATCGCGCGAATCTGCTGGTCCTGGTTGCCGCCGTAAATATCGTCGGGGCCGCCCGGATAGAACGACGGCATCTTGGTTCCCGGCTGCAGAGCGGGTGGATTGGCTATCCACTTGAGTATCCAGTCGGGATTGAGCCGCTGATGCGCCATCGCCAAATCGGGCGCCCATCCTGATTCCGGACCTTCGGGCTTCTTGTCGCCCTGCTGATGGCAACTGAAGCAGTTGAAATAGTCCTTCGACATCAACTTCTGACCGGCCTGCAGCTCCGGCGGCGGAATCAAGTTGGTATTGAGGAACATGTACGGCACATTCACGTCCGACATGCTCGTGAAGTAGTTCACGATCGTGTCGTCTTCGCCGTTGGTGAAATGGAAAGTCGGCATCCGGATCTTCAGCCACGGCCGGATCGGCGTCGGTCCCTGGAGGAAGGTGAACAGCCAGTTGGGCTGAACCTTGAAGCCTTCGCCGTTGAGTATTGGCGGGGCGAAGTTGATTTCGTCTTCCTTGTAGAAACGCCGCACGAAACCGCCGCGCTGCTCGACGATATGGCATCCGACGCAGTTATAGAAATTGACCATCTTGCGCCCGGCGACGATTTCCTGCTGCTCGGACTCGTTGCCCTTGCGGTATTTCTCGGGCACCGAGCCTTGAGTCAACGACGCCAGGAACACGACGATATTGTTGATATCGGCGTCGTCGAAGTCGAAGTTCGGCATCACCTGCTCGACGTCCTTGGTCTGGTAGATGCGCGGGTTATAGAGCTTATGGAAAGTCCATCCGTCCCAGGTCTCGGGAATATCGGTCACGTTGCCGAAAAACAGCTCGTCGAGATGCTTGGAGCCGAAAGTGGTGAGCTCGACGCCGATGCGCGACTCGTGGTCCATCCCTTCGATCTCGTGACAGCCGAAGCATCCGTACTTGCGCACCAGCGCTTCGCCCTTTTGGACGTTCGCGGGATCCTTGAGGGCGACATCGACGCCCGCGTCTTCCTTCTTCTCGCCGTGCGTCATCAGGAACGCGGTGAGCGCCTCGGCCTCGTGGTCGGAGAGCCTCAGCGACGGCATCGCCGTATGTGGTGAGAAGTCGCGCGGATTCTTGAGCCAGGTGTAGATCCACTGCGGCCCGGTCTTCTCGGCGATCTTGCTCAGGTTGGGCGCGAAGTCCTTGGTCGTGCGCGAAATGTCAGGCTTGAAGTTGTCAGGGTCGCCGACCGGGCTGCCGAACTTGTCGGGATCGATCGCATGACAGCCTTTGCATCCGACGGATTCGAAAAGTCCCTGGCCTTCTTCGATGAAAGCGGGATTCTTGATGTCGACTTCGAGCGTCGCGGGCTCGGGATGCGCCTTCAACCAACCGACTCCATTCTTCTCCGAACTGTTGAAGAGGTACGCCGCGATCTCAGTCGCCTGGTCGCGCGAGAACATGAAGTTCGGCATGCGCGTATGCGGCCGGAACTCATGCGGATTCGTGATCCAGCGCACCGTCCACGACGGATCGAGCTTGGCCGACGCGAGCTTCAGGTACGGCCCGATCTTCGGCATGTCCTCGTAGCCCGCGACCAGATGGCATCCATGACAGCCCATCTGCTCGAACATCCTCTCCCCTTCAACCCAGTTGACGGCGATCTGCTTGCCGTCCTTGTTGCGCAGCGAGCCGACGTCGACGTGGCACTTGATGCACCGCGATTGCATCTTGTCGCCGCGGAGCAGCGGCGTATCCCAATCGGGATCGTCGCCGTGGGCGAGGCGGACGGAGCTGACCGCCGGGCCCTGGCCGTCGTGACAGGGAGTGCATCCGACCTTCTCCGGCGGATGCTTGAGGATGATCTCGGCGAAATTAGAGTGGGTCTGGAACGGATGCGGCGCGTTCTCGAAGCCGCGCTTGTCCGCCCCCATGTGACAGCTCTGGCATCGATCGACCCGCGAGATCGCTTCGTCGAACGCGTTGCGATCGTAATCCTCGATCGCGGTCTGCTGGATTTTCGGAATCTTCGGATAGCTGAAAACGGTGACGCCGCCGAACTTGACCGGGATCACCCAGGCGTTGGCCTTGTCGATAAAATCGTCGCGCTTGGTATTGAGCTTCTTAAGCTGATCGGTGGTGCTGTCGACTTTCGCGTTGATCGCGTCGATCTGATCCTTGACCGCCTGGACGTTGGCTTTCGCCTTGTCAGAGATGAGGTTCTCCTGCGCAAGCTCGGCGGTGAGTTGATCGAGCCTGGCCTTGTACTCGGTCGCGTCCTGCTTTTCCTGGATCGCGCGATTGTAGTCGTACATGTACTCGGTCATGTTCGACTTGGTGAAACGCACCGCCTGGTCTTTTTCATCGGCAGTGACGTTGAGGCTTTTCAACTGCGAGTTGAGATCGGCGAGCTTGGCCGCGGTCTCGCCCGAATCGACCTGCTTTTGCGCCTCGGCCAGCTCCTTGTTGAGCTTGATGTATTCGGGATCGGCGTTGAGGCGCGCCTGCTCGTCGGCCGCATCCTTCATGTACTTGTTGTAGGCGATGTGATCGAACTCGACCTGGTATTGCTTCCACGGCCGCCGCGAGATGTTGTCGTCCCAGATCGACCACACTGAAACGACCAGCAGCAGCGCGACAATCAGGACGAACAGCGCACTGAGAGATTTGCTTTCTTCGGTGGGATCAAGCCCCGCTCTGCCAGCCATCGATCTCCGCTACCTCACGCCGCGCCAACGGCGCTCACGATTCGTGTCCCCAAAAATGCTCGACCACATAGCCGGCAAGAAACACCAGGATGCCGATGCCGGTGAACTCGTACTCCTTGCCCATCCCGTGAGGCTGAGTGACACCCACGAGGAGCGCGAAGCCGACGTCGGCGAGCCCGATCGCCTGCAACACTTTTGCAAAGATGAACACCGCGCCACGTCAAATGTTAATCCAGGGTGTGACGAGGATGTATTTGATGTTGAGCGCGTGCCGCAGCGCCATCTTGATGAACACGCCCGCCATCGCAATCAGCAGGAAGCCGGTGATACCGAAGCGGACCGGTCCCCACTTCTCCATGATCTCTTTGCCGCCGCCCGGAAACGCTGACCAGGGATCGTTGGCCGGCCGCGAGCGCACCCATAGGTAGAACGCGGCGTATCCCACCACGAAGTAGCCGCCGATACAGGCAAGGCCGAAGAGCGCCGCCAGCGTGTAGTCGCGGATTCCGACCATGTACGGCAGATCGACGTTGGTCAGCGCCTCGACCAGGTGCGGGTCCCACACCTGTCCCGGCCAGAACCAGTTCCATCCCGGGCCGCGAAAGAACGTTCCTATGATGATGAAAGACACCCACAGCACGTGGAACCCGATGATGAAGGTCAGGATCTCGAACCATCGCTCGCGCAGGGTGTAATAGCCGTTGCCCTTTGGATTGATGTCGAGATACGGAATCAGCATCAGGCCCACGATGATGAACGTCGGCAGCACGACGCCGGCATACCAGGGGTCGAAAAACACCAGCATCTCCTGGAGACCCAGGAAGTACCACGGCGCCTTCGACGGGTTCGGCGTGCGGGTCGGATTGGATGGCTGCTCGAGCGGCGCGTTCAGGGTCAGCGACCAGATCGTCAGGATGATGATGACGAACATCGAGATCAGGAATTCGTTGCGCACCAGGAACGGCCAGGTGTGCAGCTTTTCCTCGACGCCGCCGCCAGCTTTCTTTATCGGAACTTCGATACGCTTGGAGCCCGGCGCTTGTTTGCGCGCCGCGCCGCCGCCGCTCGGCGCTCCCGCCGCGGCCGCGCGCATCGGGACGCCCGAGTATCCGCTTCCGTCTTCACTTGCCATGGTTGAAGCCCTGCGTTCGGTTCAACTCGAAAGTTTCTACGCGCGATTCTCGCCGTCGTCGTGCCATTCCGGCGGCTCTGCCATGCGATACAAAAAATAAACCACCAGTCCCATCACAATCGGCACCGAAAGCACGCGCACGATGCCCAAGTGCAGGATGTAATTGATCAGGTCTCCCATCAGCTACTCCCTAGAGGGGACCAGACATGCCGTCGCGGCGAATCCGCCAGAAGTGAACCGCCATGAAGATGCTCGCCAGCAACGGAAAGAAGATGCAGTGCAGGATGTAGAAACGGAGCAGCGTATGCGGCCCGATTTCGGCGCCGCCGAACAGGAATGCGCGCGCATCGTAAACGGGGTTGACGCCCAACACCTCGTGGAACGGACCGCCGTGTCCAAGCAGCGGCATCGCGCGCGCCATGTTCGAGCCGACCGTGACCGCCCAGATCGAAAGCTGATCCCACGGCAGCAAGTAGCCGGTGAATGACAGCAACAGCGTCAGCACCAGCAGGATTACGCCGATGACCCAGTTGAATTCGCGCGGCGGCTTGTACGATCCGGTCATGAAGACGCGGAACATGTGCAGCCAGACCGCGATCACCATGCCGTGCGCCGCCCATCGATGCATGTTGCGCATGAGCATCCCGAACGGCATGTCGAACTCGAGATACTTCATGTCGGCGTAGGCGTATTCCGCCGTGGGCCGGTAATAGAACATCAAGTAGATGCCGGTGATGACGGTGACCAGAAACAAGAGGAACGTGATCCCGCCCATGCACCACGTAAAGCGCAGGCGCACAGTATGTTTCTGCACTTTGGACGGATGCAGATGCAGCCAGACGTTGCCCGACACCATCAGGATACGGTTGCGGGGCGTGTCCTCGTAACCGTGCCTGAAAATCGACTGCCAGGCTTGCGACTCGACTATCTGTCGCTTGATTTCATCCCAGTCAATCTTTGCCATCCCCTAGCAAACTCCCCAGGAACTCGCCCTCGCGCGCGATGATTCAGTTCTTTCGATCGCAAACGATCCACATATTCAGAAGAAAATCACCCTGCTGCCGCGAGCCTACCTAATCATGGGTCAACTGTTCAATAACCGTAGCTTCATTAGCACCAACGTCCGCTCTCTACCTATCCGGGATGCGATTTGCTCTTCGGCGCGCTGCCTCTGAAGAAGGAAACCACGATCCCCCACACCACCATCAACAGCGCGATCGCGATCACGCCGAGTCCAGGGCCGGCCAGGATGCCCGTTGCGCACAGCACCGCACCGATCACCAGCAGCGGGATTCCAAACGCGATTGGATTGAAAGGATCACGCTTTTTAGCCGCTTCGCGGCTCTGCTCAGCTTGTTCGAGCTGACCCGCGTCCTCGTTGCTTTCCTTCAGGATTGATACGGCGTAGTCGGTCAGTTCCTGCCGATTCGGCATCGCGCGCAGGCGTTCGGCCAACTCGCGCGCGAGCTCTTCGACGGCGTCGTCGTTGCTCGGCGATTCGCCGTCCTGCTTCGTTGAATCAGCCATGCTCAATCCCCAAGCCCATCGCGGGCTAACACCTATCGAACTAGTGCCGAAAATGTCAATGCAGAAGGACTTACGCCCACAGAGAGAAGCGCTAATGGAAGATAATCGCGCGCATCGGCTCCAGAAGCGACCCTCCCAGCGCCCAGCGCGGCGCGATCCGCGCAGCATCGCTCTTAACGCTCCAGTCATTTTCAGATCCGTGCGCTCCTGATAACCAGCAAATCCCCAATCGAAGCCGGGACATTACTGTCCGCGCTTGCGAAATTGATGGAGCCTGGGGATTTGAACTGATTCAGCCGGAGCGGACTCGGGGAGGAAACCGAACATGCGCAGCCGTCGAATTATCTGGTTAGCAGCCATCCTTTCCATTCTCATCTTGCCCAATCTCTGCCGGGCTCAAAGTACGGTAGCGGCAGACAAGAAGGACCAGGAGATCGAATTGCTGAAGACCGAGATCCAGCAACTCGAGCAGCGCGTCAACGCGCTCGAGTCGCTCAACCAGAAGGTCAAGGCGATAGACGGCAAAGTAGCGGCCGAGACCGAGATTCAACAGATTCAAAGCGACGTCGACAGGACCAAGGCCCTCGATGCGCCTGAGGTCAGGGTGAGCGACCAGGGGTTCCGCCTGCAATCGGGCAACGACGACTACCGAATCAGGTTCGGCGGAGTTCTCCAGGCGAACGGCCGCTTTTTCACCAGCGGCGACGATCAGAACCTCAGCAGCACTTTCTACATTAACAAGGCCCGCCCGATTATCAGCGGCGCGCTCGCGAAGTATTGGGAATTTCAAATCATGCCCGACTTCGGCCAGGGCAAGTTTGTGCTCCAGGATGCCTGGATCAACGCCGGCTACTTCACGCAGGGTCAGTTCCAGTTTGGAAAGTATAAAGCGCCCATGGATCTCGAACGACTGCAGTCCGATCCGGCGCTCGATCTTATCCACCGCGCGGAAATTCAAAATCTTGTCCCCAACCGGGATATCGGTGCGCAAGTCCAGGGTCTGCTATTCAACAAGCGTGTCGCCTACTCGCTGGCGCTCATGAATGGCGTTCCCAACAACACCGCATCGTTCGATTTCGATAACAACGACGGCAAAGACTTCGTCGGCAGGCTTTTCCTGACGCCTTTCAGACCAACAAAAATTGACTGGCTGAATGGACTCGGCTTCGGCCTCGCCGGAACGTTTGGCAATGAAAGCAATAATACTATCTCAACCTATAGGACCTGGGGTCAGAGCACCTGGTTTTCCTACAACAGCGGGGTGACTGCGGCAGGCGAACATGCGCGCCTTGGATTTCAGGGCTATTACTACTTTCGTCAGTTAGGCTTAATGGCCGAATATTCACAGGATCACCAGTCGCTCAACCTTACCACCGCGACCGTTAACCGCACTGACAGTTTCACCAACACCGGTTATATGGTTCAAGCATGTTACTACCTGACGGGAGAGAACGCCTCGTTCACCAGTGTCTCGCCAAACCGGCCGTTCGCACTTGGCGAGGAAGGCGCAATCGGCGCCTGGGAACTCGCGGCGCGCATAAGTAATGTCGCCAACGACACGCGGCAATTTGCGCTGGGCTTTGCCAATCCCGCTCTTTCCGCCAAAACCGCCACCGAGTTTGCCATAGGCCTCAATTGGCTTGTGAATTATAATGTGAAGTACATGATCGACTATGCACTGACGGATTTTTACCAGGGCGCAGGTACGGCAGCGATGCCGACGAATCGGCCCGCTGAAAGTATATTTGAATCCCAACTGCAGATTGCGTTTTAAGCCGGCTCTGAGACGAACCGGAACTGAGACGGAAATCCTATTTAGGGCACCGTCGGCAAAGGATACCTTGAAATGACACTTCACAAAATGTTGTCAAATTCACATTTGTACGGACTTCTCATTGCGTTGCTCGCGGCTACCTCACTCAGTGCATGCTCCGCGATTCCATCCGGAACGCCTGCTTCACCGATCGGGCGTCAAACCGAAGAGATTGAAAAGCTCAAGTCCGCTGAATATCAAGACGACATCTCGGCGATGAAATTCGAAGATAGCAATCAAAAGCTGGGTAACTATTACGAGAAAAAAGCGCTCGAAGCTCACCGCCTGATCGATCAAATGGAAAAGGGCAACGAGGTCGATGAAGCCGAAGTCGCGAAGACGCTCAATACTGATAACGCCGAAAACTACGACAATCGCCCGCCCGTTCCGCTCGACGACGAAATCGGCAATGGTTACTAAACAACCGGCGCGACTATGTAATTCTCGGAACGATCAGAATGTCAGGACGATCTTGCCGAAATGCTCCGACGCCTGCATGATACGATGCGCCTCGGCCGCCTGCTCCGCGGGTAGCGATTTGTAGATCGGCGGGCGCAGGCGGCCGGTCTCGAGCGCGGCGCCGAAGCGCTTCTGGAACTCGGCGACGATCGCGGCCTTCTCCGCCACCGGCCGCGTGCGCAGCGTTGAGCCGTAAATCCGCAGGTGCTTGCGCAACAGGAGGCCCAGATCGATTTCGGCGCGCGCGCCTTGCATCAGGCCGATCAGCACCAGGCGCCCGCCGTGGGCGAGCGAGTCGAGATTGGGCGCCAGGTATGGCCCGCCGATACTGTCGAGGATCATATCGACCCCGCGGCCGTTGGTCGCGGCTTTCACCTGCTCGGCAAACGGGCCCAACTTGTAATTGATCGCGACATCAGCGCCCAGCTTGAGGCACTGTTCGCACTTTTCCTTGCTGCCCGCGGTCACGATCGCGCGTGCGCCGAAATCATTGAGCAACTGGATAGATGCGGTGCCGATACCGCTGCCGCCGCCATGAATCAGCACTGAGTCGCCGCGTTTGATCTCGGCGAGCATGAAGATATTGAGGAACACCGTGAGGAAGACTTCGGGAACCCCTGCCGCCTCTTCGTAACTCAGGGCCGACGGAATGGTCATTGCGGAGCCGTGATGAACCACGGCCTTCTCCGCATAGCCTCCGCCCGGCAGGAGAGCCATCGCGCGCTCGCCGACGCGCCATCCATTGGCCTCGGCGCCGACCGCAATAACGTCGCCCGCGCATTCAAGCCCGATGATATCTGACGCCCCTGGCGGCGGCGGGTACATCCCCTGGCGCTGAAGTAAATCGGCGCGATTCAGCCCCGCGGCGCGGACGCGAATCAGGATTTCGTCGGGTTTGGGAACAGGATCGGCGACCTCGCGCAGCTTGAGCACGCTCTCGTCACCGGGTTTTTCTGCGACTACGGCTTTCATCGCACTGAACCTGCATCAGGAGCGCGTCAGAGTCAAAGCTCGTAGCCCTCACGCGAATGGCGGACCGGCCATGATACGCCGGCGAAAGTCCGCGAGCGATTGCTTCCATGGCAATGTGCTCTCGAGCCACCATGTCGCGCCCGCAGCTTCGTATGCAGACGTAATCTCCCGCGCTTGTGCGGGGTCGGTCTCGCCCGCGATCACGATATCGAATGGCGCATTGGTGGTCCGCTGCGATGCGATGAACGACTTGATGTCGGCGATTTGCGCGGGCTTGAGCGCCTGCTCGATATCGCCGCTCATCGGCACTACGCCGTCGAAACGCGCGGCGCGGCGAAATGGCGGTTTGCGCGGCCACGTTCCTGCGACCCAAATCGGGATGTGCGGCTTCTGGATCGGCAGCGGAAGAAACTGCGTGCCCTGCACCTGATAATGCTTGCCCGCGAAGGCGAACTTCTCGCCGCTCCAGAGGCCGGTCAGGATCGCGAGTCCCTCTTCGAGCATCTCGGCGCGCACGCGATCGTCGAGCGGGCCGTTGAAACTCGAGATTTCCTCGAAGACGTCGCTGGCAAGTCCCACCCCAACAATCAGCCGGCCTTGCGACAGATGATCGAGCGTGACCGTCTCGCGCGCGAGCTTCCAGGGATTGCGGCGAAAGAGGGGCGTGACGAGGGCGCCGATTCGAATACGCGCCGTCGCACTTGCAATCGCGGCGAGCGCGATCCACGGATCGGCAACGGGAGTGGGCCAATTCACGTTAATATGATCCCAGATGAAGAAGCCGTCCCATCCTGCCTGCTCGGCTTCGCGCGCGAGTTCCGCCAGCGTCCGAGCGTCGCCATAGTCACCGAATTGTGGAACGTCGATTCCGTAGCGCATACCGATCGCATCGCAGACGTGCTCGCGACGCGCAAGGAAGGTGGGGGGTCGCTCGAAAATTTTTGTGCGCGACTACCAGACGTGCGGGAGCAATCGATAGGGCACGACTCGGCAGTATTCGACGTAACCAGGCAGCTCGGTCGAAAGCGCGCGCTCTTCATCGAAGATCCGTGCGATCAGCGCCGGCATCGCGACCGCGATCGGTACCAGGCCCCACCATGAGCCCAGCGCAATCGGCATCGCAGCAATCATGAAAAGCGCGCCGGTGTACATCGGGTGGCGCACGTACGAATACGGACCGGTCGATATCACGTGCTGTCCCCTCTCCACTGTTATGGTCGAAGCGGCGTAGCTGTTTGCTCGCAGCACAATAAGAGTCAGGGCGAACCCGGCGGCCATCAACAGATTCGCGATAACGACGATCGCCGGCGGCACGCGCGACCATCCGAAGCGATGATCGAGGCCGGCTACGATCAGGAGCGCGATGAATGCGAGCAGCGTGATCGTCATGAGGATTCGCTCGATCGGACGCGATTCCTGAAGCGGTCCGAAGCGCATCCGGCGTTCGAGCAGCGGGCGGTCGTAGTTGATTAAGTAAACGCCGATCGCGAGTGTCGCGGCCGTGAAGGTCAGGCAGAAGAGCCATCCCTGCCAATAATGAATCGTGCCGGCGGAAACAAAGATGAGCGAATAGAAAACGAGCAGGCCGGCCGTCTGAAAGATGTTTCTCTTTACGAACCAGTTCATCGCGACGACCTGATTCAATTGTCGCAACCCCGATCTGTGTCGGCAAATCTCGCGCGGCTCTTTGTGCAATGATCGGGTCGCGCGATAAACTTCGTTCGCGCCTTCGCATCAGGGGTCCATCATGATTCTAAAAGTCGCGCGCATCGGGTTCCCGTCGCTTCGGGCGGCATCGCAGCCGGTACCGGTCGAGGCGATTAAAACGCACGACTTCCAGAAACTCATCGATGACATGGTCGAGACGATGCACGAGTACAGCGGCGTCGGCCTCGCGGCCCCGCAGGTGCACCTGCCGATTCAGCTCGCCGTGCTCGAGGTCGAGAACCATCCGCGCTATCCCGAGATGCCGCGTGTGCCGCTCACGGTGCTGATCAATCCTGTCGTCACGATTCTCGACCAGGAGAAGGTCGACGATTGGGAAGGATGCCTGAGTATCCCGGATTTGCGCGGACGCGTGCCCCGCTACAAGCATCTGCGTGTCGCCGCGCTCGATCGCGAAGCCACGCCGATCGAGATCGTCGCGACGGACTTTCACGCGCGCGTCATCCAGCACGAGACCGATCATTTGAAGGGCGAGGTCTACCTGGATCGGATGCCCGATCTGAAGTCGCTCGGCTTCCTGCAGGAGCTGCAGCGCTTCGTATTTAACAAGTGATTGCTACTTGGGCGGATTGGGTGGCTCCAGCACCGGCATCTTGCCCGTCGCCTTGAAGGTTGCGATCGCCTTGCGCAACTCGTCGTTCTGCGCCGCCAGCGCGGTCTGCTCGCTCTGTACTTTGTTAAGCGCGTTCTTGAG
The DNA here is from genome assembly GCA_035508495.1 of Candidatus Binataceae bacterium. NCBI lineage: Bacteria > Candidatus Binatota > Binatia (SeqCode) > Binatales (SeqCode) > Binataceae (SeqCode) > Binataceae bacterium (SeqCode). The sequence continues at coordinate 40,253 of DATJMX010000040.1, read as the reverse complement.
GTTCTCGTTTTCGCTCTGAAGGCCAGCGATCTTCTGATTGAGCGTATCGATTTGCTGGGTCTGCTGCTCGGCTCGAGTGCGATAACTCTGCGACATCAGGAAAAAGACCACCGCCGCAATAATCGCGGCAACGATAAATCCGATCAGCACTCGACCCATGCCCTAAAAGATACGGCAGCCCAGGACGATCGCCAAATTCTAAAATCGCCAACCGGTGCCAATAATTTGCCTGCGATTTCTGTTACGAGACCGAGCCAGAAAAATGAATTGACTTCGTCGCAGATGCGTCAATAGAATGCGCGAGTATTGCTATTTTCGTCGGGCGCGATTTGCGAGAAATAGGAAATTATGCTTAAGGCGGGCGAATCGGCCAGCGCCATCGGGCGCATATTTCGCGCAAATCCGCGGATGCTACCTTCATGATCGAGGTCCAGGGACTCACCAAATACTTCGGCACCACACGCGCCGTTAACAACGTCTCCTTCAAGGTCGAAAAGGGCGAAATTATCGGATTGCTGGGTCCCAACGGCTCCGGCAAGACGACGATCATGCGCATCCTGACGGGCTTTTTCCCCCCGACCACCGGCAAGGCTCTCATCGGCGGCCTCGACGTCGCCGAGCATTCGCTCGAGACGCGCCGCCGCGTCGGCTACCTGCCCGAGAACATGGTGCTCTATCCCGACCTCAGCGTCTCCTCGATGCTCGACTTTGCCGCGCGCGTGCGCGAGCTCGATACGCGCACGGCCAAGGCGCGAATCGATTTCGCCACCGAGACCTGCGGCCTCAAGGACGTGCGCCGCAAGCTGATCGGCAAACTTTCCAAGGGCTATCGCCAGCGCGTCGGAATCGCGCAGGCGATCCTGAGTGATCCTGAGGTTCTTATCCTCGATGAACCCACGGTCGGCCTCGACCCGCGCCAGGTGGTGGAGATTCGCGATCTGGTCCGCTCGCTTGCGGGCCGTTCGACCGTGCTGCTGTCGACGCACATCCTGCCCGAGGTCACCATGACCTGCCGCCGCGTGGTGATTATCGATCGCGGCAACATCGTCGCGCAGGACACTCCCGAGCAGCTCACCGCGAAGCTGCAAGGTACCGATCAGACGATCGTCACGGTGTCGGGACCGGCGCCCGCGGTGCGCGAGGCGCTCAGCGCCGTGCGCTTCGTCGATCGCCTGCAGGACCGCCCCGCCGAGGTCGGTGCCGACGGCTCATGCAGCTTCATCGCGTACTCCAGCGGCCATGCCGAGGAAGTTCGCTCGGCGCTTGCCGCCTGCGTCGTGCAGCACGGATGGGGTCTGCTCGAAATCAAGCCGATGGCGCTCAGCCTCGAAGACCTCTTCATGCGCCTCGTCACCAAGGAAGATCGGGTTTAGGGCGGCCGCCTGAATCCTGGAGTCAAGCAATGTCCAATGGAGCAGCGACACTCGAAGCCGCGCGAGCTGCCGGCGATACCCGGCGCGCCGCCACTGCGGTCGCGCGAACGGGATTCTCGTTCGGCCGGATGCTGGCGGTGACGCGCAAGGAGCTGCGAACCTACTTCGCGTTCCCTCTGGTGTACATCGTGTCGGGAATTTTCGCGCTGCTGGGCGGATGGTACGCGTGGACCGATCTGAACTTCTTCATCACGATCGCGTTCGGCAAGGACATCATTCAGAACTATTGGTCGTTGCTCTTCACCGATCTGCGCCTACTCTTCATCCTGACGTTGCCGTTCATCACGATGCGCTCGTTTGCCGAGGAGCGCCGCCTCGGCACCGTCGAGCTGCTTTACACCTATCCGCTGCGCGACGGAGAAATCCTGGGCGGCAAGTTTCTCGCTTCCGCAGTTATCTTCCTGCTGATGCTGGCGCTCACGGTCCTCTATCCGGCACTGCTCTACGCCATTCATCATTTTCCGCTCTTCCCACTGGTCGCGGGTTATCTCGGACTCGTCCTGCTCGGATTCTCATTCCTGGCGTTCGGGCTTTTCATTTCTTCGCTATGCGAGAGCCAGGTCGTGGCGGGCATCGCAACGATTGCGCTGCTGCTCTTTCTGTGGATCCTCAACTGGAACGAGGCGGGTTTCGAGACCGGGACGATCGATATCATCCGGCGTTTTTCGCTGTTTGACCAATTCGGCGGATTCGCCAAGGGCGTGATCGACCTCGACCACGTGAGCTACTTCGTCTTTTTCATCATCTTCTTCATGTTCCTGACGCTGCGCTCGATGGAGGCACGTAAGTGGACCGGCCGCAGGTAACCAACGCGTCCGGCAGCGGACGCGTTTCACTCTGGAAGAACTACCTGATCCTCGTTTACACGGCGGTGGCGCTCGCGGCGCTGCTCGGCGTGATCAACGCGATCATCAGTATCCACAATGTGAAGTGGGACCTGACGCCGGAAAAGCGCTTCTCACTATCTGACTTCGATAAGCGCGTGCTGGGCGGCCTGACGCATCCGGTAAAGGTGATGGCGTTCGTGCGCACCGAGGATCCCGCGTACCTCGAGCTCGCGGACCTGCTCTTCCAGGCGGCGGCATTCACGCCGCGGCTCACCTACCAGGTTATCGACGTCAACAAGGCACCCGGCATGGCGCGCGAGTACGGAATCAACAGCTACGGCGAGGTGGTCGTCGAATCTGAAGGACGGCGGCGCGACTTCGACAATGCGCGCTCGGAGCTGCTGATCCCGGCGATCCTGCAAATCTCGCAGGACCAGACCAAGCATATCTACTTCACCGTCGGCCACGGCGAGCGCGACCTCTTCGACACCGATCGCAACACGGGATACTCGCAGTGGCGCAACCTGCTCCAGCAGAACAACTACGAAATCGACAACGTATCGCTCTTCGCGAGCGGTGTTCCCGATGACTGCAAGGTCCTGATCTCGCTCGGCCCCAAGAAGGACTTCCTGCCCGAGGAGATCGCGGCCCTGCAGAAGTATCTCGCCAAGGGCGGCCATTTCATCGTGATGATCGATCCGTTCGGCTCGCCGTCGCTCGTCGACACGATGAAGAAGTATTACCTGAACTTCAGTTCGCAGGTGCTCGTCGATCCTGCCTACCGCCTGAGCGCAGGAGAAATTCTAACGACCCAGGTTCCGTTGCGCTCGACTGATAACGCGATCAGCCGCGCGATGACGGCGCCCGCAGTGTTCTCGCTCGCGCGCGGCGTGTTTATCACCGGCAAAGTTGGAGATGCGGCCCCGGACAATCTCCAGCTCGCGATGGAGACGCCGTTCCTCGAGTCCTCGCATGAAAGCTGGGCCTCGGGAGATGACAAGGCGCTGACCACCGGTATCACGAACTATCAGGACGGCCGCGATCTCAAGGGTCCGATTCCGATCGGTTCGGAAGTCGATTTCACGCCAGCCGCGAATCCGCACGTCCCGCTGATGAACATGACGCGCATCGTAGGCTTCGGCAGCTCGGCATTCGTATCGAATCAGTTCATCGAGATGCTGAGCAACCAGGAGCTGGCGGTCGGCGTCGTTAATGAGCTCGCCGGCGACGAAATGCTGATGGCGAGCCGCGAGCGCCTGGCCAAGACCGACACGGCGGGCTTTTACATAACTGACGCGCAATCGCATACGCTTCTCATTCTGGCGTCGGTCGTCGAGCCGCTCCTGCTGTTCTTTATCGGCACCGCAGTCTTCGCCCGCAGGAGGTTCTTCGCGTGAGCACGCGCCCCGCGATTCTCTACACCATCGCGTTTTTCATCCTGCTGCCGTTCTATATGTGGGATCGGCCGACGATTACGCCGGTCACGCTCAAGGACACGCAGGAGAGCTTGCTCAAGCTCGATGCGATCGATTCGGTCGAAGTGAGCCGCGGCAACGAGTCGCTCAAGTTTCAGATGATTACCGATCTGAAGCGCTTCGAAGTTGTAGAGCCGCAGGGCAAGTTCATCCCGCAGGACCTGATGAACGCGCTGGCGCAATTGCTGATCACGCAGAAACAGGTCGAAGTGGTGGCAGAGAACTCGCAGGATTTGCGGCAATTCGGCCTCGATCAACCGAGTTCGACGATGACGGTGCAAGGTCCCGGTCAACCGGCGATCAAGCTGTCATTCGGCGCAGAAAATCCGACCCACACTGCGATCTACGCGAAGATCGAAGGCCGCCCGCAAGTCTTCCTGCTCGGCAAGAACATCGACTACTACGACGCGTTGATGTTCCAATGGGTAGAAGGCAAACAAGGCAAGAACGCGTAGCGGACCTTCGCTGCCGAGTCTGCCCACGGTGTTCCTAGACGGAATGCCCACCGCGCGGATAGAAATCAATCCGGCCGTGATGCAGGGTAAACCCGTAATTCGGGGGACACGCATCACTGTGGAACTGATCCTGCGCAAACTCGCCGAGGGTGAGAGCGAAACCGAACTCTTGGAGGACTACCCTCACCTGAAGCCCAAGACATCCGCGCCGCAATCGCTTACGGCGCAGCAAGCGTCTCGCACGAGGAGATAGTCCTTCTCCCGAAAACGAAATCCAATCGATCCTGACCCGTGCGTTTCCTGGCGACGAGAGTTGCGCGCGACAAGTAGTTCGTGCGCTGCGTTTGGCAGGCCACGATGTTTTTGCGATCGCGGAGTCCCAATCCGGGATTTCTGACGACGCTGTGCTCTAACGGACACTCGAGGAAGAGCGCGTGCTGATCACCGAGGACCGTGATTTTGGTCAGCTGGGGTTTTCGCGCCGATTACCTTCCGCAGGAGTGATCTTTCTCAGATTCCCCGCGAATTCTCGCGGCATGAAACCGTCTACACTAGTCGAGGCAATCACAAAACTGGGAAGACGACTCAGAGGTGGCTTTGCGGTTATCGAGCCGGGGAGAGTTCGAGTGGCGATGCAGCCAAAAAACTGACTTTGCGAACCCCATTCCGATCTTCGTGCTTTCAACTCACCTCTGATTTGGCATACGATTGGCCCATCGTGATGCTTCAGTTGCCAGCGCGCGAAACATTCGTGATTCAGGGGGCCAGGCGATTTCTCAGTTAGCTACCGACGACTCGCTCGAACTCCACTTCGACGACCCACGGCTTTTCACCGATCTGCTCGGACAGCATGATGCCCATGTCCGTACCGTAGAGCAGGCGCTTGGCGTCAGAATCGGCGTCAGCGGCACGGCGCTGCGCATCTCGGGCGCGCACGCCGACCAGGCCCTTGCGGGCAAGGTGTTTGGCGAACTCTACGATCTGCTCAAACGGAGCTACCCGGTCTATCCGAGCGACGTCGAATACGCCGTGCGCATCCTGCGCGCCGATCGCAACGCCGAACTCAAGGACATCTTCCTCGATACCATTTACGTCTCGGCGCACAAGCGCGTCATCTCGCCGAAGAGCGTCAACCAGAAAGTCTATATCGACGCGATCCGCGCCCATGACATCGTCTTCGGTATCGGTCCCGCCGGGACAGGCAAGACCTACCTCGCGATGGCGATGGCGCTGGCGGCGCTGATGAAAAACCAGGTGACGCGGATGGTGCTGTGCCGGCCCGCGGTCGAAGCCGGTGAGAAGCTCGGCTTCCTGCCTGGCGATCTGGCTGAGAAAGTGAATCCCTATCTGCGGCCGCTCTACGATGCGCTCCATGACATGGTCGATTTCGATCGCGCGCGGCGGATGCTCGAGCGCGGCACGATCGAAGTCGCGCCGCTGGCCTTCATGCGCGGCCGCACGCTCAACGATTCGTTCATCATCCTCGACGAGGCGCAAAACACGACTTCCGAGCAGATGAAGATGTTTCTGACGCGGCTCGGCTACAACTCCAAGGCCGTCATCACGGGTGATATCACGCAGATCGATCTGCCGAGCGGCAAGCTCTCCGGCCTCAAGGAAGCTCGCATCGTGCTCGGCAGCTCCGAGGGTATCAAGTTCGTGTACTTCACCGATCGCGACGTCGTGCGCCACCGCCTGGTGCAAAAAATCATCAACGCCTACGAATCGTTCAACACCGAGGGCCCCGCCCAGCCCGGCGACAAAGACGGCAACCCTCAAGGCTGACGCGCGTGGCCGTGGAATTCCGATGCGCCACGGCGCGCGGACGCGCGTATGCCTCGCGCCTGCGTGCCGACGCGGAGCGCCTGCTCGATCTGACGCGCGTTGAGCATTGCGAACTGTCGCTGACTCTCACATCGGACCGCGCGATCCGCGCGCTCAATCGTGATTTTCGCGGCAAAGATGCGCCAACCGACGTGCTCTCGTTCTCGCAGCTTGAAGTGGCCGGGGCCGAGCCCGAAAAGCTGCCTGAGATTCCTGACGTCGACAGTTCTCCCCTCGGCGATGTCGTGATTTCGATCGATACCGCGCTCGCGCAAGCCCGCGAATATCGCATCGCTCCCGCAGCGCGTCTCAGGACTCTGCTAGTGCATGGATTCCTGCATCTGCTCGGCTACGATCATGAACGCTCGCCGGCAGAGGCGCGCAAGATGTTCGCGCGTCAACGCCGCCTGGAAGCTCGCCTCGCGTCAATTCCAGCCAGGCAACGCCGCGCCGCCTTGTCACGATGAAGCCGCGCGAACTCGCTCTGCCCTCGGCACCGATGCTCACGCATTTCACGCGCGCGGCGAAGAATGCGTCGGCGCTCGACAACCTGATCGCGATCATCGAGCAAGGCGTCGTGAAAGGCGCGCGGCGCATGATTCGCGGACGGCGTGCCGTGGTGAGCCTCTTCGATGCGCCCTTCGATGAGCTCGGACCGCTGCTCGATCGGCGTAATCGGCGGCGCTACGAGCCGTTCGGGATCGCGATCGACAAACGCTATGCTTTCAAACATGGCGCCCGTCCCGTCATCTACCTTCCGCTGCACGAGGCGATGGAACTCCTCGCGCCCGACGAACGCTGGCGCGTCGTGACTATCGAGATGGATCGCACGCCCGCAATTGATTGGACACACGAGCGCGAGTGGCGCCTGGCCGGCGATCTCGTGCTCGAGCCGCGATGCTTCTCGGCCCTGGTCGCGAGCTGGCGCGACGCCGACGCAATCTTCGAACACTTCGACGGCCATCCGCCGTGCGCCGGCGTCATTCCGCTCGACGCGATCTTCGGGCAGTTTGTTTAGATATGTCTTCTAACGCGGCTTCGCGCACTGCTCTTGTGGTCGCCAGCGGCCTCGCGCTCGCGCTGGCATTTCCGAAATTCGAGGTGAGCCTGCTGGCGTGGGTTGCGTTCGTGCCGTTCTTCTACGCGATCGACGGCGAGTCGATGCGGCGCGTGCTCGCATGGTCGTGGCTGCAGGGCCTCGCCGCTTTCACCGGCTCGCTCTACTGGATTCCGATTCCGCTGCACGATTTTGCCGACGTGCCGTTCGCCCTCGCGATCATTCCGCTGATGCTGCTGGCGGGGATCATGGCGATTTACACCGGGATCGCGCTGTCGTCGGGCGAGTACATCGCGCGCCGCCTCAGGCTGCCGCGTCCGCTCACGATGCCGCTCGCGTGGGCGGCGCTCGAATGGGTTCGCACCTATTTTCCGATCGGCTTTCCGTGGAACCTGCTCGGCTACACGGCCTATCGCAATAGCGTCCTGATTCAGTTCGCCGAGTTCACCGGAGTCTATGGCGTCGGCGCGCTGATCATCTTTTTCAACGCGGTCGTTTACGAGGTCGCGTTCCGCCGCACCAGCCATCGTGCGCAGACTATCAGCCTCGGCGCGCTCACGGGCACGATGGCGCTCGTGTTCGCCTTCGGCATCTGGCGCACCGGCAATATCAAGGAGGCGGTTTCGTCGGGCACGTTCCGGGTCGCGATGGTACAGGGCGATATCCCGCAGTCGATCAAGTGGGATCCGAACTTCCTACCCCAGAGCTTCAAGGTCTACGAAGATGAAACCGTCGATGCTGCCCGGCGCGGCGCCGACCTCGTTGTCTGGCCCGAGGCCGCGGCGGCATTTCTTTTCCAGCCTGACGAAAATTATCCAGCCGACTACCTGCCCGACGCGGCTTATCGGCAAACGCTCCTGACGCTCGCGAAGAACACCAGCACCCCGATCCTCTTCGGCGCGCCTGCTCTCGCAACCGATGGGCAGGAGGGCTTCTACAATCGCGCCTACTTCGTCTCGGCCGCGGGCCAGGTCGAAGGCCATTACGACAAGATGGTGCTGGTGCCGTTCGGCGAGTATGTCCCGGCGCGCAAGCTGTTCGGCTTCATCGTCAATCGCGTGGTGAAAGGGTTCGGCGACATGATCCCGGGCGATAAACAAACGCTCTTCGATTTCAAGGGCGCCAAGCTCGGCGTGCTCATCTGTTACGAAAGTATCTTCCCGGATTTGACGCGGCGCGAAGTGAAGGACGGCGCCGACGTGCTGGTGAACATCACCAATGACGCGTGGTACGGCGAAAGCTCGGCGCCCTTCCAAGCACTCGCGATGGCGACGATGCGCTCGGCAGAAACGAAAGTGCCGATGGTCCGCGTCGCCAATACCGGAATCAGCGCGATCATCGATCCAACCGGCAATATCAATTTTCCAACGCCGCTCTTCAAACGCGGCACCGAGATCGAGTCGGTAACCTGGCGCCCCGAGCGCACGGTTTACACGATGATCGGCGACACCTTCGCCGAGACCTGCCTGCTCCTGACGATCGCAGGTCTGCTGCTGGGCCGCTTTCGCCCCCGCCCCGCCGAGCTAGTGGTCGAAGCGCCAATCAAGTCCCGCGCCCCCAAGCTATCCTCCAACGGCCGCGCCTAGCAGCAACCGTATTGGGAAACCGCGCCCAGGAGGGGAGAAAAGGGAGCAGTAGTGGAGATGAGCGCAGGCGTTTGCCAGTGGGTTTTGTTGTGAAGCATGGCGTTGAGAATGACGAGGAATTTGCGCATGCAGGCGGTGAGCGCGGGCTTGGCGTGTTTACCATTGGCGCGCAGCCGCAGATAGAAGGTTCTGAGGGTGGGATTGCAGCGAACTCCCGCCACCGTTGCCATGTACAAGACGCGCCGGACCTGAGCGCGTCCACCCCAGATACAGCGGCTGCCGCGCATGCTTCCACTGTCGCGGTTAAATGGGGCCAGACCGGCCAGTGCGGCGATCTGCTTGCGGTTAAGCATTCCGAGTTCAGGCAGCTGTGCGAGCAGAGTACTGGAGAGCACCTTGCCGACGCCGGGCATCGAACGCAGCAACTCGTCGCGCTCGCGCCACAGGGGCGTATTGCGGATCAACTCGCCGAGTTCATCGTCGAACGCCGAAAGTCGCTTTTCTAACCACCGGATGTGCTCATCGATGCTGCGGTGTAAAACCTTTGGGCCTCGGGCCCGGCGATTCTTCTCCGCCGTTAGCATCTCGACCAACTGGCGCCGCCGGCTAACCAGTGCTTCGAGCGCCTGGGCCTGTTCGTCGGCTAACGGCCGTGCTTCTGGTCGAACCGCTTCACCGAACCGCGCCAGCACTTCGGCATCGAGCCGGTCGGTCTTGGCCAGTCTGCCGGTGGCACGGGCAAAGTCTCGCACTTGGCGTGGATTAACTATCGCCACTGCGATCCCCGCAGCCGCCAGTGCGCTGGCGACAGGCGTTTCCAAGCCACCGGTCGCTTCAAGAATAACAAAGTCAGCCGGCCCGAGCTGGCTGACTAAATCCCTGATACCGACCTCGTCATTAGCCACTGTAAAAGCCTTTGCGGCGGACCCGATAAACACGTCCAGTGCCGCCTTGGCGACGTCGATACCGACAAACCGTCTCACCTCTTCCATGCTCCACCCTCCTCAGCGCGGCTTGCCCCGCCTTGCAATCCGGGATTTTCTTCCCTCACAACCGTTCGGGCTAAGCGCTAGAGGTGGTGCGGCGACCTTCGCTGCTAGACGGGATCTCTGTCCCAAGGGTGCACCGGCCTGCTGCACCACCAACTCTGATTCTTTTACCACTTCGTCAACATACAAGGATGCTGGACTTGTTACCTGCCATATCGTTTAGGACGTGCGGACAGTATGCGCACTTCGATCAGATTGCTTGCGCCCGTCGCGCTAAAGAAGAGTCTGCCAAGGCAGCGGCTCCGAGCGGGACAAGTAGGAACAGTCGTGCAGCGCCGGCTGCGGGTGTGTTCGAGGTTGAATTCGCGGACGACCGCGGCCGCACTTACTCGTTAGCTTCGGTACCAGCTGAGGATCTGCTCCCTCTTCACTATCGACCCAGCAGAGCGGCCTGACATCGCTTTGGCAAGACGGCCGCGCTTAAGTCTCAGCGAACTGCTCGTGTGAGAAGGACAAACAATGATGGCCACAGCCTCGTCGGTGATTGCACAGCTATATCACTGCAGTTTCCTTGAGGCGCTTTCGCGACGCCGCGTCGATTCCGATCTCACCGAGAATCTCGTCGTTGTGTTGGCCGATCGAAGGAGCGCCGCTTCGCACGCGTATTGGTGTGCGGGAGAACTTCGCGACCGGTCCACTGTGAATCGCGATTGAGCCGTCTTCGATCTTGGCCGGCTGCAGGACGTCGCGTTCAATCATGTGCGGATCCTTGGCCGCTTCGTTGTATGTGTTGACAGGACTCGCAGCGAGTCCCGCCTTCAGCAACACCTCAATCGCCTCCAAGCGCGTACGTTCGGCCGCCCAGGCGGCGACCATCGCGTTGCAAGCGTCCCGATTCGCCAATCGATTCAGCAGGTTCGTAAAGTTCGGATCTTCGGCCAGTTCCGGATGTCCGAGTATCGGTGCCAGCGCCTTCCAGTGAGAATCGAGTAGCACTGCGATATACACCCATCCATCCTTGCATCGATAAGAATTCGACGGCACCGCGAATCCAAACTCGTTGCCCAGCCGCTGCGGCACGATTCCCATCGCCGCCACTGCCAGCGGGATTCCGGCCGCTCCGCCTGCAAGACCTTCCAGCAGCGAGATGTCGACATGCTGCCCCTCGCCAGTGCGATTGCGATGGATCAGCGCCGCCATCGCGCCGATTGCTCCATTGAGTCCGCCCATTTCGTCGCCGATCGCCGTAGCAGCTTTGACTGGTGGGCCCTCGACGTTTCCGTTCATCGACATCCAACCGGAGGCAGCCTGCGCAATTGGATCGTATCCGGCGCGATCCGAATTTGGGCCGAATTGTCCCCAGCCGGTAATCGAGACATAGACGACGTCGGGTTTAACCTTGCGGACATTGTCGTAGCCGACGCCCCACTCCGTCATCGTGCCCTTCTTGAAGTTTTCCACGACGATATCCGACGTGGCGGCAATTTTGAGAAAGATGTCGCGACCCTCAGGCTTTCGCAGATCCAGGCTCAGGCTGCGCTTATTACGGTTGATATTCCCGTTGATCGCACCGATATTCGTGCCGGGATAGAAGGGCGGCAAACGGCGATTAACTTCACCGGTTGGTACTTCCACTTTGATTACGTCCGCACCTAGATCGGCGAGTGTGGCGGAGCAGATTGGTCCGGCGGCCGTCGTGGTAGCTTCCAGCACTCTCACGCCTGCTAGCGGCCCCGTAAGATCGAGGCGCGCATGACGATAAAACTCAGCTTTGGTCATTGTGATCCCTATCGGCCAGTCGGATATCTGGTGCCCAAGCGTTATTTTCTTGCTGTCGATCTTTCAAGCTTTGAGCCGGAATTCCATTTTCAATTCTGATTTCCAGTCGCACCGATCAGGCCCAGGTGAACTCCTGGAGGAACTGTTGGGCGGTTGATAAACGCGACGATTAATTCGCGTACCAATGTGTGTCACAATACTCGCTGACGCCGCGACGCGCGCGGCGGAGGTAATTCATGCTATCCGACATGCGAACCCAGCTTGAAGAGTACGTCGATCGCGCCGACAAACTCGGGAGGCGTCTTTGACGTCCCTGCACTCTCCGAGCGCCATCAGAAGCTAGTCGAACAGTCCGGCAAGCCGGACTTCTGGGACAATCAGGAAACCGCGCAGGCCGCTCTCAAGGAGCAGGAACAGCTCCGCGCGCAAATCGCCGCCTGGAAACTGCTGCGCGACAAGCTCGACGAGGCGCAGGTCTTCCTCGATATGGCCGCCGAAGAGGGCACCGAGGAGGGCGAGGCCGCGCGCGAAGGCGCCGCCGCATTGGCGAGCGCGGGCGACGAACTCGAGAAGGCTGAACTGCGCGTGATGCTCAGCGGCGAGTACGATCGCCTCGGCGCGATCGTCTCCGTCCATGCCGGTGCGGGCGGCATGGAAGCCCAGGATTGGGCCGAGATGCTGCTGCGGATGTACATGCGATGGACCGAGCGGCGCGGCTTCACGGCCGAGCTCGCCGACATGCAGCCCGGTGAAGGCGCGGGTATCAAGGGCGCAACCTTCACCGTCGATGGCGACTTCGCCTACGGCTATCTCAAGGCCGAGGCCGGGATTCATCGCCTCGTGCGCATCTCGCCCTACGATTCCAACGCGCGGCGCCATACGTCGTTCGCCTCGGTGTTCGTGTATCCAGCGATCGACGACAAGGTCGAAGTCGTGATCAATCCCGCCGATCTGCGCATCGATACTTTTCGCGCCTCGGGCGCGGGCGGCCAGCACGTCAACAAGACCGACTCGGCCGTGCGCTTCACGCATCTTCCGACCGGAATCGTCGTAAGCTGCCAGAACGAGCGCTCGCAGCATAAGAACCGCGCGATGGCGATGAAGATCCTGCGCTCGCGGCTGTTCGAGCTCGAGCAGCAGAAAAAGCGCGAGGAGCTCGAGAAGTTCAGCAAGGAGAAAAAGGAGATCACCTGGGGCAGCCAGATTCGCTCCTACGTGCTGCAGCCCTATCGCATGGTCAAGGACCATCGCACAGGCGTCGAGATCGGCAATACCGACGCCGTGCTCGACGGTGCGATCGACGAGTTTATCCAGGCCTACCTGATGGGCGTGCGCAAGGGCGACGCCGGCGCCGAGCTCAACTAGCCGAGTGCAAGCGCCGAGCGCAGTTGCGTCGCGCGAGCGGCTGATCCAAGTTTCAGATCGCAACGGCGCTTGGATTGATCGCGCCCGCAACACCGCCCCGGAGGTCTTCGATGATCGACGTTTATTTCTGGCCCACGCCCAACGGCTACAAGGTCACCTGGATGCTAGAAGAGGTGGGTCTCAAATATAACGTCGTGCAGGTTAACATCGGCGCCGGCGATCAGTTCAAGCCCGACTTCCTGAAAATCAGCCCCAACAACCGGATGCCGGCGATCACGGATTCCGAAGGCCCCGGTGGCAAACCGATCTCGATCTTCGAGTCGGGCGCGATCCTCATGTACCTCGCCGAGAAAACCGGCCAGCTGATGCCCTCGGACACGCGCGGCAAGTACGACGTCATCCAGTGGCTGATGTTCCAGATGGCGAGCGTCGGCCCGATGCTTGGCCAGGCGCATCACTTCCGCAAATATGCGCCCGAGAAGCTCGACTACGCGATCAGCCGCTACACCAACGAAGCCAAGCGCATCTACAACGTCATCGACAAACGCCTGGCCGAAGCGAAGTACATCGCGGGCAACTTCTCGATCGCCGATATCGCGATCTATCCATGGCTCGTGCCGCACGCGATGCAGGGTCAGAACCTCGACGATTTCCCGCATCTCAAGAAATGGTTCGAGGAGCTGCGCGACCGCCCGGCCACCAGGCGCGGCTTCGCCGTGATGGCCGATGTGGTCGAGCGGATGCGCGCGCAGCAACAGGCGCCACAACAGGACAAGAAGTCCTGGGAAATCCTCTTCGGCACCAAGCAGTTCGAAAAGCGCTAGTCGCCGCGCTACGAGCGGCGTGCGCGTGAACCGTCAATCAGTCTCAGCAGCGCATAAATAGTTTGCATGATCGGAACGGCGACGCCGTGGCGATTAGCCGCGCGCACGACTGCGCCCGCGAGCGCCTCGAACTCGAGCCGCTTGCCGCGCTCGAGATCCTGCTGCGTCGAGGTTTTAATCGCGCGCAGATTTTTCTGCGAATGCGCGAGGTATGAATCGACGCGGCCGAATTCGATCTCGGCGCCATCGGCGCGCGCGACCGCGATAATCTCACGCATCAGATCGGTAACGAGCCGCAACCCTTCGGGATCATCGAGGATCTCGCCGACGCGGCATCGCGTGATCGTCGCGACCGAATTGAATGCGCCGTTCCATACCAGCTTGTCCCAGCGCAGCGTTTTGATCTTCGGCGTCAGCTCGCCGAGGATTCCCGCGCGCCGAAACGCCTCGGCCATCTCACGCGCGCGCTCGGTTTCACGCCCGTCGAGCTCGCCGAAATCGATATGCCCGGAGCTCAGATGCACCAGCTCGCCGGGCTCGATCATCTCGACGCCGACGCGCGCATTGCCGCCCATGATCGCAGCGCGGCCGAAGATCGCGGCCAGGCGCTCCTCGTTCTCGACGCCATTCTGCAACGTCAGGATCACGCCGCCGTCTTTGAGACATCCCTCGATCGCCTTCGCGGCAGCATCAGTATCGTAAGCCTTCACGCAGAAAAGGATCAGATCGTAGGGCTCGAACTCGCGCGGATCGTCAGTCGCAAGAATCGAATCGAGCTTAAGATCGCCACAGATACTCTTGATCGCAATCCCACGCGTGCGAAACGCCGTGAGGTAACTACCTCGTGCGCACAGAACTACCTCCTCACCAGCAGCAGCCAGCCGCGCCCCGAAGTAAGATCCGACCGCACCCGCGCCCATCACAAGAATCTTCATGAGAATTTGGTTACCACGTCGAAAGAGGTGTTACGACCGAGCCGTTTCGCAGGCCTTCGCCAATGATTATTTGCAAATAGTGGTCCTGAAATGACTAGCAGTCACTTCCGGTGCTTCGAAAATAGCAGGATGGGCGTCCCTGCCCGCAGATTGGCCGCACAGACGATAGTCCGCGCCTCCTTTTGTCGCAGCCAGAGAAAAATTCCGTCATCCCGAGCAATGTCGAGGGATATTGGAAGCCCCCAAAGGGGCCGGTGCCGAACAGCGCGGGTGAGCGCCCTCCTTTGGCTCCTACCCAGTGGCGCATCCTACTTTGCGGGCGCTGATATTCAGGATAAACAGTCACCACCGCAATGGATGATGAGCAGCAGACAGAATCGCTACGCGCCTGGGCATTCGAGGCGATCCTCGCAGTCGCCGCCGTCACGCTATGGCCGATTCTCGATGAACGGCGTCGCGGTACCTCGTCCGAACGCGCGCGCGCATTGATCTTCCTGCCCATCATCGGCCTTGCGATCGGCGTTGCGCTAGCGCTCGCCGACGATGCGCTCGCGCTCGCCGTCAGCGCCGTCACTCGCTCAATTCTCGTGTTGCTGATCGGAATCGCGATCTCGCTCGGCCTCGCGCAGCGCGGAATTGCCGATACCGTCGAAGCGCTGCGCCGCGGCGGCCGGCTCGCATCGACAGGGCTTGCGCGCGTCGGCCCCATATCTGCGCTCACTGCGCTGGCCGCATTCATCTTCGAGGTATGGTGCCTCGCGCGAATCCACGACCAGGGGTCGCGCTCGGCCGCGATCGTGATCGCGATCACGCTCTCGCGATGGTCGATCGTGCCGATTGGCTACGGACTCCGCCCGCTGGAGCATTGGGGACTCGGCATTGCGTTCGAAGGCGGCCTCACGTTTCGGGAGTTCGCCGTTTCGAGCGTCGTGGCACTCGGTCTGATGATGGGCCTCTATCGCAATATCGGCCTGCTGGTGATTATCGCGATCGCGCTCGTGATCCTGGCGTTGCGGCTCGTGTTCAGCCGCGCGCTCGGGGGAGCATCGGGATTCGCGCTGGCGGGAGGATGCGGGATCGTCGAAATCGCCGCGATTGGAATCGTCGCGCTCTTGAGCGCCTAGCGATTGCGCGAGAGCACGCCGTTCCAGGCACGGCTCACGGCGGCGCGCAGATCGTCGAGCGAACCTTCGTTCTCGATCACATAGTCGGCGTGCTTGCGGCGCTCGTCGTCGGAAAGCTGGGCGCGGATGCGCGCCTCCGTCTGCTCGGGCTTCATCCCGCGATCGCGCTCGACGCGTTCGATGACGCGTTTATTGGATGCGCGGACCAGCCATACTTCGTCGCACATCGGCTGCCAGTTCGCTTCGATCAGAATCGCCGCCTCGACAATGATCGGTTTCGCCTCGCCGGAATCGCGCATGTCGTTCACCAGCCGCCGCATCTCGGCGAGCATCTTCGGGTGCACGATCGAGTTCAGCTTTTTCAACGCATTCGGATCGCCGAACACGATTGGCCCGAGCTTCTTGCGATCGACGGTGCCATCGGGCGCGAGGATCTCGCGGCCGAATGCCGCGATTACGTCTTCGTAAGCGGGACCGCCTGGCGCGTAGATCCCATGGCCGACCTTATCGGCGTCGAGAATCGGCGCGCCCATTTCCGCGAGCATCTTCGAAACCGTGCTCTTGCCCGAGCCGATTCCGCCAGTGAGTCCAATCGTCAGCATCTAAATCTCCGCGTTCGGTCGTGTCCACGCTCAGCTTGCGGCTTCATGCTTCCACGCCTGGATGTTGTAGAGGTAGCTGAAGAAACCCTCTAGGGCCAACAGTTGATCGAATTTGCCCTGCTCGACGATCAGCCCGTCGCGCAGCACCAGGATGCGATCGGCGTTCTGAATCGTCGACAGGCGATGCGCGATCACGAGCGTAGTTCGCCCCTGCATCGCATCTTCCACCGCCGCCATCACCAGTGATTCGGTTTCCGCGTCGAGCGCGCTCGTCGGCTCATCCATGATCAGAATCGGCGCGTCCTTGAGCAATGCGCGTGCGATCGTGACTCGTTGTGCTTCGCCTTCCGACAAGCTGTGTCCGCCCTGTCCCACGATTTCTTCGAGCCCGCGATCGAGCTTGGCGATTACGGGCCCGAGCCGCGCCTGCTCGACGGCGCGGGCGACTTCGGCATCGGTCACGCCCGGGCGGCCGAATGCGACGTTGATACGTACCGTGCCGCCCACGACCAGCGGCGGCTGCAGAACCATCGCGACATTGCGTCGCAGTGATTCGAGCTTGAGCCCGCGCACATCGTGACCATCGACGCGAATCACGCCGCTTTCGGGATCGTAAAAGCGCGCGAGCAGACTCGCCATCGTGGTCTTGCCGCTGCCGCTCGGACCGACGATCGCGATCGTCTCGCCCGGCTCCGCCTTGAAGCTGATTCCCTTCAGCACCGGGCGCCCGGGCTCGTAGCCGAACGCGACGTTGTCGAATTCGACCGCGCCGCGCGCACGCCCGATCGCGATCGCATCGGGACGGTCTTTGATCTCGGGATTGATCTCGAGCAGCTCGAGGCATCGGCGCAGCCCCGCCTTCGCGCCCTGGATCGCGCCGAAGGTCTGCGAGATCTGATTCACCGGCGCGTACAGCGAGGCGAGGTAAGTCGTGAACACGACGAGGTCGCCGATCGTGAGATGCCCGTTCATCACGTGCCGCGCGCCGATATAGATCACGAGCGCGGTGCCGCACGCGATCATCACCTGCACTCCGCCCGCGTAGATCGTCTGGAGCACGTAGAGGCGCAGCGTCTGGCGCAGGCTGTCGCTGCTCGACTCGACGAACTCGCTGTACGATTCATTTTCGCGCGTGAACGCCTGCACGACGTGAATCGCGGCGAGCGCGGTGTGGGCGACGGTGTAGAGGCGGCTCTCCTTGATTCGCGCGCCGCCCGCGAGCTCATCGATTCGCCCGCTGACCGAGATGATGAGCAGCACGAGCATCGGGATAACGCCGAGCGCGATCAGCGTCAGCGTCACGTCCATCTTGAGCATCACGAAGAACATCGCGAGCAGCAGGATCATCGCCGACACGATCGGATAGAAGCCGTTCATCGCAATGGTCTGGATCGCGAAGGTGTCGTAGGCGATTCGCACCATCAGGTCGCCGATTTCGCGCCGACGATGGAACGACAACGACAAGCGCTGCAGATGGTCGAACATGCGCGCGCGCAGCTCGTTGACCATCCGCTGGCCGATCGCGATCGTCAGGTAGTTAGTCGTGACATTGAGCAAGCCGAGAATCGTGTAGAGGATGACGAGGCTGACGCACGCGGCGATCAGCAGCTCGGCGGTCGGCATCGCCGGAATCCAGCGCATCGAGACCGGCGCGCCGCGCAACACGTTGTCGATAACGATCTTGAGCGGCCACGGCTTGAGGACTTCGGCAATCGAAGCGAGCAGCACGGCGAGGAGCGAGATCGTAAGCCGCCCCCAGTTGCGGCGCATCTGCAAGAGCGCATAGCGATAGAGGGCAAGCGTCCCCACTGCGCCTCAGTTCTGCTCCTCAACAACGCGCGCACCAAGCGAAGGCACGATCGCGCTTGCCGTACTCAGGATCACCGGATTGAGCAGCATCGAAGTTACGAACAGCGCGGCCACGACGACGATCATCATGCCGACGATTGCCGCGAACGTTTCGGAAACATTGAAGTCGACTATGAGATCTATCAGCAGCAGCACGGCATAGGCCGAAAGAGCGGAACGCCAGACCATTCGACCTCTGGATGTAAGCCGCACCCCCTCGGCCTCGCGAATGCAATTTATATCCAATGCGGCGAACTGACGGAGTATCCGCAGATCATAAGCCTGGTAGCCGTCCGACTCCGCGACTGCCAAGCCGCGCGTAATTAACCCCCGTCGTAGCTCGCGCATCAGCACCGGCACATCCAGGGGGACATCCGGCTTCGTCGTCTCCAGTCGGAGCTGATTTCTCAGTCGCGGCCTCCAGCGCGATCTTTCGTCCGGGGTCGATTTGAATCGCAGCGGTCTTCCCCAAGTGCGGTTCCACGACCGCCGCAGCGAGCCCAGCATCGTCGCCAGCGCCAGAATGAATCGCGCATAGATTCCGGAGTAATCTTTTCGCAGTGGCGCTGTGGCGGCGAATGCGCCCAAAGCAAGAAGGGTAGCAATGACCCCAGCCGCTCCAAGTACGACTATCGTACGGTCGCCGAAAAACCACCCTAGAAGGAATGTCAATGAAATAATGACCCACGGCGCAGTCAGCGGAAGCTCAACAATCGAAGGACCTGACGAGTACACCGTCTGGAACAGTCCGCGTCCGAAAGCGCCGTAGTAAACGCGGGCACGAGAGAAAAAAGACGCGAGCCATGACGGCCCCGCGTAAATGTTCGCGTCAGACGATTTACGCAACGGATATTTGAGATAGAGCAGACCTTCGCCTGCGCCGTAGCCGCGTTGCTGTGCGAGATACGCGCCCATCGTCGCGCGGCGTTCGTGAATCACGACGGCGGCGGGTACGTAGGCGAGCAGCTCGCCGGCGGCGGTCAATCGCCACGACAGATCAGTATCGTCGCCCGCGGTCGTGAACATCTCGTCGAAGCCGCCGATTTTTTCCAGCGCCGATTTTCGAATCGCCATGTTGCAGCCGCATAGCTGCGAGAGCCGATCGTCGCCGGCGCGCACCTCGCGCGGAAGTCCCGGCGCGCATGCGAGCGCGGCTGCCGTTGCCGAGACAGGTTCGGGCGCGAAGTTAGGACCGCCGGCCGCTGCGGCGTTGCGACGCACGATCGTTTCGACCAGGAAATAGAGCCAATCGCGATCGGCGCACGCGTCGGCATCGATATAGGCGATGATCTCGCCGCGCGCCGCGCGCGCTCCTTCGTTGCGCGCCGCACCCAACCCGCGATGCTCGATCTTCACCACGCGCGCACCGCCCTGCGCAGCGATCTCGGCGGTCGAATCGGTAGAGCCGTCATCGACGACGATCGTTTCGTAGTCTGGATAGTTGAGCGAACGCAGCGACTCGAGGCACGCGCCGATCGTCGCGGCGGCATTGAACGCCGGCACGACGACGCTCACCTTCGGCGTGCTGGAAAGCGACGGTGGGAGCGGCGCGGCGTAGACCTGCTTCATCGCATCGAATGCGATCTTCGGCGTGCGATCCTTGCGCACGAGGCCGAATGCCCAGTCGGTAATCTCCGCGCCGCCCGTGTGCCATTCGTCGGTAAAGGCGAACACGATAAAGCCGCTGAGCCCCGATTCGAACGCGGCGCGCCCCTGCCACGACAGCAGATCCGCCTGATGCTGTTCACCCTCGCGAATCGTGTCCATGCCGGTTTCGCTCAACACCAGCGGGCACTCGCCGCTAATACCCATCAGATGCGTCAGGTAGCGGCGGAAATCTTCTTCGCGATGCAGGTACACATTGAACGAAACGAAATCGAGGAACGTGAGATCGAGATACTCGGCCGACGGGTAGTTCGAGTAGGTGAAGAGCGCCTCGGGCGCGAGCTGCTTGCCAATATCGTAAAGCTCGGCCAGAAAGCGGCTCACCTTGCGCGGTCCGTGCCACCGCACGATATCGGAGCGAATCTCGTTGCCGAGGCTGAAGGCCAGAATCGAGTCCTCGTGCTTGCGCATCGCAGCGACGCTGCTGCGGATCGTCTCGCGAATCTCGGCCGCCATCCCGGGCGTATCGAGAAACGCCATGTGGAACGGCCACGGGATCCCGACCATCAGGCGCAGTCCCGCCTTCGCCGCTTCCTCGAACATCCAGTCCGGCGGCGGCACGTAAACGCGCACGGTGTTGACACCCATAGTGCGCATGAGAGCGAAATCCAGCGCCGTGCGCTCCGGCTCGGGATAGCGCTCGCCGCGCGAGTTGGGCGGAAACGGACCATATGAGACGCCGCGAACATAGAACTTCTGTTCGCCGTCATAGAGGTATTTGCCACGGGCCAGCAGGCGGCTCATGACCGATGAGCTAAGCGGAAAGAATCCGCGCGCGCAACGCGGCGCTGTCGCGGCGGAACCTCACGCCGAGTCATCGCCACGAGTCTACAAGTTGACAAAAAATCCGCAATTGTGGCGCGCTTGATTAACGTGTTAAAACTTAACGTGTCGATATAGAGCACAAATCAATAATTGACAGTACAAGGCCAATCTTTTCCGCTTAAAATGGCGCAGTCTGGCACAGTTACTTTTCTCTTCACCGACCTCGTCGGCTCGACCGAGCATCTCGAGCGCGCCGGCGACGAAGCGGGTCAGCAGCTCTTCCGCGCCCATCACAAGCTCATGACCGATGCCGTCACTGCGGCAGGCGGGCAGGAGCTGCAATGGCTCGGCGACGGCGTGCTCGCGGTCTTCGCCTCGACCGCGGATGCGATTCGATGCGCGATCCAGGTGCAACAGACCGCGCGGCGTCCGGCCGCCGGTACGCATTTCGAGATTCGCATCGGGATCCACGTCGGCGAGGCAATGCGCCGCGATGAGGGCTACTTCGGCGCCGCGGTGGTGACGGCGCGGCGGCTTTGTGATCGCGCGCAGGCGGGACAGATCCTGTGCAGCAAGCTGGTCGCGGATTTGCTGAGCGCGCGGCATGCCTTCAACTTCCGCGACGCCGGCCTGCTCGATCTGAAAGGCATCACCGCGCCGGTCGCGGCCTGCGAGGTCGTTTACGAGCGCAACGATCCGGCCGCGCTGCTGAGTCGCACGCCATTCGTCGGGCGCGTGACGCAAATCAAGCGGCTGATGGCCAAGCTCGATTCGGCAACGGGCAGCCATGGCTCGGTTGCGATGCTGACGGGCGAGCCCGGCATCGGCAAAACGCGCACGCTCGAGGAGTTCAGCGACGCCGCCCGGCAGCACGGCGCGCGCGTGATGCGCGGCGCGTGCTACGACGGCGAATTTCAGCCACCTTACGGCCCGTTCGCCGAGGCGATCTCCGATTACGCGCGCGAGGCTTCCGCCGAGGAGTTGAAGACCGTGCTCGGCGACAGTGCCGCGACGCTCGCGCGCATCGCGCCGTCGCTCAGACGCCATCTTGGCTCGATTCCCGATCCGCCCGCGCTCGAGAAGGACGAGGAGCGGTTTCGGTTGCTCGACGCGGTCGCGCAGGCGCTGATTGCACTCGCGCAAATCGCGCCGCTGGTTCTGATTCTCGACGATCTGCATTGGGCCGATCGCGGCACGGTTGCGATGCTTGGTCATGTCGCGCATTTCGTGCCGAGCTATCCGATCCTGCTGATCGGCGCGTATCGCGAGGGCGAAGTCGGCCGGCAGCATCCGCTTTCGGGCGCGCTCGCCGCGATTAGACGGCTGCGCGACTTCGAGAGTATCTCGCTCAAGGGCCTCGCCGGCGGTGAGGTCGCCGAGCTGCTTGGCATGATCGGCGACAAGG
The DNA here is from genome assembly GCA_035508495.1 of Candidatus Binataceae bacterium. Taxonomy (NCBI): domain Bacteria; phylum Candidatus Binatota; class Binatia (SeqCode); order Binatales (SeqCode); family Binataceae (SeqCode); species Binataceae bacterium (SeqCode). The sequence continues at coordinate 18,295 of DATJMX010000040.1, read as the reverse complement.
ACGCGCCCGGCGCGCTGGTCAAGGCGCTCAGCGATGAGACCGAAGGCAATCCGTTTTTCATCCGCGAAGTTCTGCTCCATCTGATGGAGGAAGGACGGATTCTGCGCGACGGCGAGGGCTGGACCTCGACGCTCAGTATCGAAGAGCTGGGGATCCCTGAAGGCGTGCGCGAAATAATCGCCAGACGTATTTTGCGACTTTCTGACGAGGCGAGGCGGCTGCTCAGCGTCGGCGCGGCATTCAACGGCGCATTCTCATTTGATGTCGCCGCTGCGGTCGCGGGCCTCGATGAAGACACTGCGCTGACCGCCGCCGACGAAGCGCTCGACGCGCACCTGCTGCGGCCTGGGCCGTCGTCCGAGAGCTTCGATTTCACCCACGCGCTCATCAGGCACGCGCTCTATGCCGAACTGAATCCGCCCCGGCGCGTGCGGCTTCATCGGCAGATCGCGGAGGCGATGGAACGCGAATGGGGCGAGCTTGCGAGCGAGCACGCCGCCGAAGTTGCGTATCAGTTCTGGCGCGGCTCGCGTGCTTCGGGCGCCGAACGCGGCGTCGAGTACGCGATCGCGGCGGCGAACAACGCCGAGAAAGCCTACGCGCACGACGAGGTCGTGGTCTTCCTGCGCATCGCGCTCGAGCTTCTGCCGCCGAGCGATCCGCGCCGGCGCGATCTGATGACGCGGCTTGGATTTGCACTCACCTCCACGCTTCAAGCGCAGGAAGCGCTCAAGATCATCCGCGAGACTGCGGCGATGATAGCGGCGGGCGCCGGAGAATCCGCGGTCGCCGAGTATTACGAAAACGCAGCGCGCTATATGAACGTCGCCGGTCTGACCGGCGGCGCATTCGATCTCGCGCACGAAGGTCTGGATCACATCGGCGAGCGGCGGGACATCATTTGGGCCAGCCTTGAGGAATTGAATCGGCTTCGCGAAGAGGCGAACGATCCGGCCAATCCCGGCATTCGCCTGGACTCCGCGGGATATCGCCAATGGCGCTCGATATTGAAGCGGTTGCCGCAGGCCGAAGTGATCGCGCACGGCATGGAGCCGGCGTTCGATTCACGCGAGGAGATAATGCGGAATCCCGACGCGACTCCTTTCGCGTTGACGTTTTTCGCCGGCGAGTATGGGCGCACACTGCCGATATGGGAACGCGAAGCTGCGGATGCCGAGCGCAAGGGTCGCATCTCGTGGGCGATGAACTGCTGGTCGAATGTCGCCCACTGCCATCTGGGCCTCGGCGATATCATTGCAGCACAGGCCGCCTACGATCGCGCGTCGGCATTTTCGGTTCGCGAGGTTGGCGTATCGATGCAGTACATCAGCCTGCTGGCCGTACGGCAGGGACTGCTCTTCGCGACCGATTGCGGGTGGGATGAAATGCTGCTGGCCGAGGGTCCACGACGGTTGCTGGCGCAGCCGCTCCCACAGAGCCGGTTCGCGATCGCAGCGTTTGCGGCCACGGCAGCATATGTCAACGCGCGCCTCGGCCAGCCGGACATTGCGCTGCGATGGGTCGGACGGGTGCCGGCTGCGCTGGAAGCCGGCACGCCATTCGTTCCTCTCTACGCGAGCGCAGCCTGCAGCGCGGCGCTCGCGCTGTGGTTACTCAATCGAACCGATTACGCGGAGATCATCGAGCGCAGCATTCGTGAGAAAGTCCTGGCGCCTGACTTTCGCCCCACGATGCGCGACAGCCGTTTGTCGCTCGGATGGCTCTCGGCGCTGCACGGCAGATACGAAGAGGCCAGCGACTTCTTTGCGCAGGCGCGGCGGGCACTCGACGAGCAGGGTTCGCGGATCGTGCGCGCGATCGTCGACTACGACGAAGCGCTGATGTACCTCCGGCGCGCGCGAAACGGTGATGGTCGTCTCGCGCGCCCGCTGCTCGATGCAGCTCTCGGGCAATTCAAAATCATCGGCATGACCGGATGGATCGCGCGCGCCGCCGCAACGCTCGCGCAAATCGACCCGCGCCCTTAACCGCCTTGTCTCGCGGCGGGGCGGGTGAAATATTCCGCCTGAACTCCCATCACTCCACAAGCGAGGTAACCCGTGAAAGCAGTCGTCTTCGACAAGCTTGGTGGGCCCGAGGTTCTGCATCTGGCGGATATCCCGAAGCCCGAACTCAAGCCCGGTACGGTGCTCGTCAAGGTGCGCGCCGCCGGGATCAATTTTGCCGACACTTTGTTTCGTCAGGGACAGTACCTGATGCAGCCGCAGTTGCCCGACGTGCCGGGATTCGAGGGTGCGGGCGAGATCGAAGCGGCCGGCGCAGGCGTATCTAACCTGAAGGCGGGGCAGCGCGTCGCATTCATCGGCAGCAAGACCTACGCCGAGTATGCGCTCGCGCAGGCGGGGCAAGTGATTCCGCTTCCCGACTCGATGTCCTTCGAACACGGCGCGGCGTTTCCGATCCAGGTGCTGACCGCGTGGCACATGCTGCATACCTGCCATAACACTGGGCCGGGGCAGACCGTGCTGGTGCATTCGGCCGCGGGCGGCGTCGGTATCGTCGCGGTACAGATCGCCAAAGCGGCGGGCGCGAAAGTTATCGGCACGGTCTCGAGCGATTCGAAGGCGGCGCTGGTCAAGGAATACGGCGGCGACGACGTAATCAATTACGCGACGAAGGACTTCGCGGCAGAAGCGAACCGAATCACGGGCGGACGCGGCGTCGATCTGATCCTCGACGCAGTTGGCGCCACGACACTCGAAAAAGGCCTCGGCTGCCTCGCCCTGTTCGGCCATCTGATTCTCTACGGACGCGCAGGCGGGCCGCCGGAGCCGCTCAACCTGTTCCGGCTGTTTGAGCGAGCGGCGAAGGTAAGCGGCTTCACGCTCAACACCATCCCGGCCGTGCCTGAAATCATGCGGCGCGGAATCGAGGACTCGCTCAAGCTGATCGCGCAAGGCAAGCTGAAGCTGCTGGTCGGCAAATCCTTCCCGCTCGCGCAGGCCGCCGAAGCCCATCGCTTCATGGAATCGCGCCAGTCCACAGGCAAGCTCGTGCTGACTGCCTGACGTGAAGATGCCCACCGTGCGTGTTGCGCGGTGGGCATCCCCGGGTTGACGACTCCGGCGGCGGCGACGCCGGCTGGCCGCCAGATGCGGGAGCTTACTTACCGCGTTTGCGGCTCTCCGCTTCGTAGGCTTTCATGCGCTCCTTGGCGATCTTGTCGAGCGCCATGCGATGCTCTCGCGCACCGGCATAGAGCTTCTTGTTGGGCGAATGTTTCGAAGTGTACTCGGTGTCCTGGAGCTTGGGATCGGAGATGCAGGTGTGCACCCATTCGCGGAGACTCTTACCCTTGGCCGGTCCGAGGTTGACGATCTTTGGCGGCTGGTTCGGATCGACGAACTGAAGCTGCTGCCACTCTTCGGTCGATTGATCTACCCATGAGATATAGCCGCCGGGCAGAATCTGCCGCGGTGCCTTGAGCGCACCGGTGAAGCTGTAACGCGAGCCCGCGGTCTCCTTGAGATCGTAGAAGTGCGGCGTCAAAAAATCCGACACCGCAATTCCCTGGATCGTGTAGGCGTACTGATCGGCCTCGCACGGATCGCAGGCCTCGACCAGATACGAATATTGACCGTTGCCGTCTTCAATCTTGCCGCCACTGATCTCGATCGACGTGGAAGACTGGAGCCGGTTGCCGTACGGATCGACGAGCATCTCGACGATCTCGTGGCTCGCCGCCACCGTCCATCCTTCGCTGTCCGGCGTCGCGATAACCTCGGCGTAAGGCTGGTTGTGCTTGTCGAGATGAAATCCGCCTTCGCCCGGAGGCAGGCTCTTGACGAGGTAAACGGGCCACACTCCGCTCGGGACCTTGTTGGCGCCGAGATGAATCACCGTCGCCTGCGCGTTCCAGAATTGCGGCAGATCGCGCGTCACCTGGATGTTCAGCGCAGCCGCCACATTCTGCACCATCTCGGGATCGAGTTCACGGGTCTTGTCCATCAAACCGATCTGAATCAACGACATAGCGCACCTCCATCAAGGTCAGTTTTTTACACTCGTGCTTGGTAATGGCCGCTGTGCGCCTTCCGTGACGGATTCATCGCCCAGCTTCACTTAAACGGGCGTTCAAGGCGGTTGAACAATCCGGTTCACCCGGGGACGCCTTGACATCGCAGGAGGCAGGCCGCGAGAATCGTCGAGCGTCGAGGCTTTCGCCAGCCGATCGATAGTCGCGACGCGCCTTCCACGTGACCAAACGAAGCTCTGACTGGTTCGATGTTCCGGCGCTCAAAGCCGGCCACATTTCTTCGAGTAGCAATTACCTGCTGCGTGGCTGGATGGTGATCAGCAGCGCGGTCGAATCCTTCATCGGCAACAACGACCTGCTGCGGGCCTCGGCGCTCACATACACCGTTGCGCTTTCGATCGTGCCGATCCTGGCGCTCGCATTCTCGGCGCTCAAGGGTTTTGGCGAGGCCGACAAGCTGCGCCCGCTGGTCGAGCGCTACCTCGCGGCCGGCTCGGACAGCACCGCAAATCAAATCATGAGCTTCGTCGAGAACGTCAACGCCGCCGCACTTGGCTCGCTCGGCGGCGCGTTTTTGCTCGTGACGGTGATCTCGACCATGAGTACCGTTGAGCAGGCGCTCAATACGATCTTCAGCGTGCCGCAGAGCCGCAGCTACCTGCGCAAATTCGCAGATTACCTGAGCGTGATTTTCACCGGGCCGATAATAATCGCGGCGGCGCTCGGCGGGACGGCGTTCGTGTCGGGCAAGATGCCGTATTTCTCGTTCGCGGCGGCATGGCTGGCGGCGACGGTGCCGTACGCGATCGTATGGGCGGGCTTCTTTTTCCTTTTTGTATTCTTTCCCTACACGAAGGTCAGATACGGCCCGGCCGCGATCGGCTCGCTGGTGACGACCATCCTTTTTCAAATCGTGCTGTGGGGCTACGTGAAATTCCAGGTCGGGATGGCCGGGTATCGCGCGATTTACGGCGCGCTCGCATCGGTGCCGATTTTCCTGGTCTGGATCTACGTGGCGTGGGCCGTGATCCTGTTCGGCGCCGAGGTGACGGCCGCGGTGCAGCGCGGCGCCGACATCAGTTATATCAAACCGGCGTCACCAGATTTTCCCTACGCGGCGGCGCTCTACATCCTGATACAGCTGGCCGAGCGGTTCCGGCGCGGCGGCGATGCGATCACGACCTGGACGCTCGCGCGCCACATGCTGGTCAGGGAATCGACGCTCGAGCCGATCGTCGACGCGCTCAAAGAGGCCGGGGTTGTGGTTGAATCGGCGGCCAGCGTGCACAGCGGGAAGAGCGGGCTCTTCCTCGTGCGCGATCCCGCATCGATCGTGCTCGGCGATGCGCTCGCCGACATCGTGCCGCCCGACGAGCGCGACAGCAGCGACCCCCGCGTCAGTCACGTCCTCGACGAGCTCGAGTCAGCGCGCACGAACGTGCTCAAGAGCATCACCCTCGAGCAGCTTCTCACCGCGACCGCTCCCCAGGCCGACGCCAAGGCCTGAGCGGTTTCTTCCGCGCTGCGCCTCACCTATGATTCCGCGAATCATCGCTATGGAATCATTCGAGCCTGAGAGCAAATTCGTCGAAGTGAACGGCGTCCGTCTGTGCTCGCTCGATTGGGGCGGCAGCGGCGCGCCGATCGTCATCCTGCACGCGACCGGTTTCCTCGGCCGCATCTATCGGCCGATCGCCGAGCAGCTGCGCGCGATCGGGCACGTGTACAGCTTCGATCAGCGCGGGCACGGCGACAGCGGCAAAGCGCCCGATGGGGAATACAACTGGGAACTCACGATGCGCGACCTCGCGGGCTTTATCGACGCCATGGGGTGGAAGAGCGTGCGCGCGTTCGGTCACTCCGCCGGCGCGACCGCGATCGGCTCGCTCGGCGCGGAGCGGCCGGACCTTATTTTGCGCTCGGTGCTGGTCGAGCCGGTGATTTTCGAATCGCCGACAGGCCCCGAGCTCGGATGGCAAAATCCGTTTTTCGAGCGCACGCTCAAGCGCAAGCGATCGTTTCCAAGCGTCGACGCGATGGTCGCAAATTTCGATCGCAAGCCCCCTTACGACACCTGGCGCAAGGATATCCTGCACGATTACTGCGAGTTCGGCACGCGGCGGGCGGCAGACGGGACGCGAGAGCTCAAATGTGCGCCCGAGATCGAGGCGCGCATCTACGAGACCTCGCACGAGTTCGATGGCCTGGCGCGGATTCTCGCGAGCGATATTCCGATGCTGGTGCTGTTCGGCGCCAATAGCTATGCGTTTAGCGTCACGCTCACGGACCGAGTCCGTCGCGGAATCCGTCATGGGCGCGTGCTCACGATTCCCGACACGGGGCATTTCATGCCGATGGAACAACCCGACTTCGTCGCGCGCCAGGCGCTCGATTTTCTAGGTGCCTGAGCGCGCGCCGAGCAGCAGCGCGCGCGCTTCGGCGCTGTACTCTCCGGCGTTGTCATAAAGAATGAGCGGCGGTTCGACCGCGACCTCGACGCCGCCGCCAACGCGCGCTTCGACGAGCACGCTCGCGGCGGGCAGCTCGACGCGCGGATGCACAAAGCGGATGCGCTTGGGCTCGAGCTCGCGCGCGCGCATCGTCGCGATCAGTTCCGCGCTTCGATTGGCGGCGAAGACAAACGCTACGCGCGCTGCGTTGCGCGCGTAGCGGCGCGCCGCCGCGACGAAGTCTGCCAGCTCGGCATCGGTGCCGCTGCGCGCGGCGCGACGGCCTTCGCCCGGACTATGACGGCCGCGGGCGGCAGCGTAGTAGGGAGGATTCGCGACGATCAGGTCAAAGCTCGCGGGCTCGATCCCGGCGTTCCGGCGGGCGCGAATATCGGCGCATACGCCGCGCACGTTGGTGAGCGAATTGAGGGTCGCGTTGCGATCGATCAATGCGGCGAGTTGCGGCTGAAGCTCGAGCGCAATCACTTCGCGCGGGCGCGCGAGCGCCGCGATCATGATCGCGACCACGCCGCCTCCTGCGCCGAGATCGAGCACACGATCGCGCGCGCGCACCGTGGCGAATCGCCCGAGCAGAATCGAATCGACCGAGAAGCGATAGCCGCGTCGCGGCTGGTGAATGGTGAGAGTGCCACCCAGGATCGCGTCGCGAGTGAGGTCTTCTGTAGTGTCGTCCATGACAACGGCCGAAAAGGGCAAGCGCTAAGCGCGAATCTTTCGCAAGGCCGGCACCTTCATAGGCAAGGGCAACATAGCGCGCGCGGTCGAGGCACTGAAGGATGGCCAGGAGTTGGCCGAATCGCAAGGCGACCGGCAGATGGCCGCCTCTTCGCCAAAGAGATCGCGAGCGTCACCGCTCGAGCCGAATCCGCAAAGTAGTCGCTTGCGTCACGCGATGCGCGCCCTCTCTGCCCGCGAAAATCGAAACTATAACGCAACTTTCGCTTTGTGGAATCTAAGAAAATAAAGAGGCAGAATCTCAGGCAAATTTCTGCTTAGATCTCGCTCGATTTCAACAGCACGAACGAACGCCATTTCGAATCAGGAGCGCAATAGATGGGGTTGGCTCATTTGGAGAGCGTTGAGCGTCCGAGAGAATTCGCACGTGACGCAGTCCCTCGGCTGGGTTTTCTGATCGTCGCAATAGCGACTTTCGCATTCGGTGTATTTTTCCAAACCCTCAACGCCGATGCCCAAATCCTGAAGTTGCCAGCACCTCCCATCCTTAAGTTGCCGATTCCTCTCCCGACCCTTCAGGCCCGACCGACCGCCGAGCCGACGCCTCCGGGCAGGCTGGGAGGCGGGTTGGATGCGTGTCTGGCCAACGTGCCGACGCCGACCGTGAAGCCAGGACTGCATCGAGTCGTGCAGCTCGTCAACTGTTCGGATGAGGACCTGCTGGGTACCGCCAATGCCGCGCAGCAGAAAGGCGGTCAGCCGGTACCTGTGCTTCCCGAATCGGGAAGCTGGGTGATCGGGAAAGCTGGCTCTGCCAATCACGGGAACGTCCTGACTATCGACATTCCGCTTACATGGGAAGACACGAAGTGTCCGGAAAACGCGCACGGCATGTGCCAGGGAATCGTCGGTCCGCGATTCTGGGCGCGATCCGGATGCCGCTACGATCTCGGCTTTGACAAGGCCCAGTGCGAAACCGGAGGCTGCGCGGGCCGTTACGACTGCAGCGCGGCGCGCCTGGCGGGGACGGTCGGCACCACGGTCTCTGAATGGACTTTTGCCGAGCCGGTTTCGAACGCGCCGACGACTCCTACCGTCAGCTATCTCAAAGATTCTCCCGACATCAGCGCGGTAGACGGCGTCAATCTCAACATGGACATCCAGCCCGTCGCGGGCGACGCGCACGATCCTTTCGATACCAACGGACCGGGCAAGGCGCCCCATGACATTCAGTGGTTAAACGAGCGGTACCCGCTCACGAGATCCGGCGAAGATCTGCGATCGAGTTGCCCCACGGCCTTCAAGCTCACCCGCTCGGCGTTTACCAACGGCAATCCCTACGGATTCGTGTACGTCAACAAATCCGGTCAACCTGTAGATAGCACCGGCGTCGTCGACAACAGCGTTGTGGCCTGTTTCTCGAACTGCGGAAGATATGAGTATCCATCGCCGCCCACCATCGGCTGCACACCTACGCCGGGCACGAATTGTTACTATTGGAAATCGTTCTGCCTGGGCGATCCGAGTCAGTATGGACACCCGTGCAAGACCGACCTCGATTGCCCTGTGAACGGAGCATGCTGGAACAATCCAGGCTCTTCGCTCGACCATACCTGTCAGGGCCGCGCATTCGTTCAGGCCAGCAACTGTTACCCGGAGGCCGATGGCACCGCGAATCCGTTGTGTCCGTACGTTACCTACCAATACGGCTACACCGACGACAGTGTCACGCCGCCACAGGTCTTCGACTCGACTCAGCCTCCGCTCGGCAAGTGCAGCGACGTCAGCAGCGATGCGAGCAGTTGTATCGGCGACGACACGCTGCACAAGGCGATGCCCAAGGTTTACACCTGGCCCAACGATCCCCAGGTTTACGGCGGCGACTCGCCCTCCTATCGCGTGATCTTTGCGCCGGGCGGCAATGGCAACACCAAGATTTCGCCGCTCAGCACCATTCCGTTGTGCTCGGATATTCCTAACGCGGAGAGCGTGTATGGATTCAACCAGGCGCGGATAAACTGCGGCAATCCGATCAACTACGGAGCGCTCTTCGGTCTTGCCAAACCGGCGCCGACGGATTGGGGATGCGACCTCGATCCGACCGGCGCAGGCGACGAGGCCATCATCTGCAAATGGGATTCTCCGGCCAAGGTTAAGCAGATAGGCCTGCGGGCGAACTTCAATGCCCAAGGCTCGAGTCTGGCGCTGGCCGTCCTTCCGCAAAGCCTCCTGAATGCAGGCGATATGCTGCTCGCGTCGATCACGTTCAACTCGGCGGCGGGAAGCCCAACGCTGCCGATCGGATGGACCCAGGTGCCGGGCGCGAATGTAACTTCGAGCTCAAACGATCAAACCGTGGTGTGGTACCATTTCGTAACCACGCCGGCCGACGAGCCTGTGAGCTACACCTGGACGTGGAGCCAGGCGGCATCGCCATCGGGCGGAATGACCGTATGGCGGGGCGTGGACCGTACCAATCCCTTCGATGCGACCGGTTCGACCGCTCAGGGAGTCGGGGCCACCGCGACGGCCCCTCCCGTCACGACCCAGACTGCATTCGCGCAGTTGATCAGCGTCTATGGCGCGGGCAATGCGAAAGGCCAGGTTTTCGCTCTGCCCGTAAGCACCGTGCCCGGAGTTGGAATTGATGAAACGGGCGCGCTCAAAGTGTTTGGCAGTCCGACGCTCGGCGATTATTACGCGCATCTGGTTGGCGACCGAATCGAGGCAAAGGCGAGAACGACGGATTCGCAGGCCGTGGGTCTGACCTCGAACACGACGCCGCCGGATCCGAATATCGGCAACAGCGACTGGACCGCGATCAGCTTCGCGTTGCGGCCGACGACGGGCCTGAGGCTGGCAAGTCTTAGATAATCCAGCCGGTTAGATACCCCGGGCCGGACTTCTCAATAGCCGCTCCCGCGGATGCAGCCCTGGGCTGCATCCGCGCATCGGGACAGGCCGCGGTTCAATTCGTGAAACGAATCGGGCCGCTGATAAGGGCGCAATTCGGCGCACGTTGACAGAAAGACATCGGTGCATTTCGCGCGGGCGGGGTGAGGCGGCGGCCTCTCCCGGTTTGCGGCTGCGGCCAGGGTCCGCAGCCGGGAGCTATTTGGCGGCGGCCGAACATTTCGATGGCGGGCGGGCAGCGTCAGGATCTGCTTTTGGAGGCACAGGAAAAAGAAGCCAGAGGAAGACTCGAATTTTCGATCGCCATCCACCCCTTGACGACTCTTCGTTCGTACTTACCTTTCTAACTGTGAGCGGCACCGGCGAATTGACTTAGAAAGCGAAGCGCCAGCAGCCACAAAAATCTGACTGTTATTCCGGAGAAATTCCGAGGAGGCGTTTTACGATGGAACTGCGTTTGAACAATGGCGTCATGCTGCCCAACAACTCTCTGTTCAATCATTTCAACCAACTGTGGAATGAGCTCGAGCGGCCCCGCACTGCTCCGCAGCAGCACGCTACGACTCCTGCGACCGACGTGGTCGAGAACGCTGACGGCTATCACTTCTACTTCGAGATGCCGGGCGTGAAGGCTGACTCGGCCGAGCTGCGCGTCGAGGAAGGCCGCCTGATCGTCGAGGCCGAGCGCACCCGCCCCGAGTATCCCAAGGAAGCGTCCGTGCACGTGGCGGAACGGACCTTTGGCAAGATTCGGCGCGCGTTCAAGCTGCCTGAAGATGCCACCAGCGACGGCATCACCGCTTCGTACAAGGACGGCGTGCTCGAAGTGACGGTGCTCAAGAAGCCCGAGAGCAAGCCGCTCAAGATCAAAGTCAACTACCAGAACTAGCCATTTACGGGCGCAAGGCCCACGTTCCCTCCGCAGCGCCGGCAGGTTTACCGGAAGATAACCTGCCGGCGCATTCCTGTGAGCCCACCGGAAGCATAGAATCGGCGAGGCAGGAGCGAACCGATGACCTCAACTGTGCTGCTGATTATCGTCGTCGCGATCATTGCGTGGACGATCCTCGCCTACAACCGCCTCGTCAGCCTGCGCAACCAGGTTGAAAATTCGTGGCGCCAGATCGATGTTCAATTGAAGCGCCGGCACGATCTGATTCCGAACCTGGTCGAGGCCGTCAAAGGCTACATGCAGTTCGAGCGCGACACGCTCACGCAGGTGGTCGAGGCGCGCGCCAAGGCCGTCAGCGCTCCCGACCAGACGACGCGGATCGCGGCGGAGAATCAGATCACGGCGGGGCTCGGCAAGCTGCTCGCGGTGATGGAAAACTATCCGCAGCTCAAGTCCGATCAGAATGTGCTCAAGCTCCAGGAAGAGCTGACCACGACCGAGAATCAGATCGCGTTCGCACGGCAGGCGTACAACGACGTCGTGCTCGATTTGAACACGCGCATTCAATCGTTCCCGTCCAACATGATCGCGAACAATTTCGGCTTCAAGCCGGCCGAGTACTTCAAAGGCGCGCCCGAGGATCAGGCCGTTCCCAAGGTCGATCTCTCGATGAGCGCGCCGCGCGCCTGAGCGGACCCTAAGATCCGATGGCGGCGAGCGATTTCCGTGCGCTCCAGGCGACCAATCGCCGGCAGACGGTGATCCTGGTCGCGGTTTTCATTGTGCTCTTCGGAGTGCTCGGTTTCGGCCTCGATTACCTCGCGCGCAACGTGCGCTTTAATGGCGGCCATCTGATCGGCTTTCCAATCTTCACGATCTTCGCGCTTGGTTTTGGTGGTATCCAGTCTGTTGTTTCGTTTTACGGCGGTGCCTCTCTCGTCCTGCTCTCGGTGCGTGCCGAACCGCTGACGGGCGATACTGTCGAACGTCAGACGGTGCTCAATGTCATCAACGAGATGGCGATCGCATCACGGCTGCCGGTGCCGAAGGCGTACCTGATGAACGATCCGTCGCCCAACGCATTCGCGACCGGGCGCGATCCACAGCATTCAGTGATCTGCGTCACGCAGGGACTTATCGACCAGATGGATCGCGAGGAGATCCAGGGCGTCATCGGTCATGAGATGTCGCATATCCGCGACTACGACATCCGCACGATGATGATGATCGCGGTGCTGGTCGGCGGAATCGCGATGCTGTCGGACTTCGTTTACCGCACGATGTTCTTCGGCGGCTTCGGCGGACGCGATAACGATTCGAATGATCACGAGAACGAATCCTCGGCGGTGATCGCGATTGCGGTGCTGATACTCGCAGTGCTCGCGCCGATCTTCGCGCAGTTGCTGGCGATGGCGGTGTCGCGCGAGCGCGAGTACCTGGCGGATGCGGCGTCGGTCGAGTTCACGCGCAACCCGCGCGCGCTGTTGCGAGCGCTACAGCGGTTGCAGCAGGTCGAATCGCCGCTGAAGGCGGGCACTGCGGGTACGGCGCATCTATTCATGGTGAACCCGCGCGAGGGCGCGAAAGAGGATGATGAAGGCTTCTTCGCGAACCTGATTTCGACGCATCCGCCGCTAGGCCGCCGCATCGCAAGACTGCAAGCGATGATTGGGGCGCCTTCGGAATCTCCCGCCGTGGCGAATTAATCGGCAAGTCCCGCGCAGTCGGGACTGGTTCCCGAAATCGGGCGCGACAGCGCCTCGCCCGTTAGGAAATAGGAAAGCCCTGCGCGCTTACCGTTACCGGCCCCTTCGGGGCCTCCGAGATCCCCATTCGACTTCGGCGGCCTCCGCTCACCATGACGGAATGGATGGCGGCCAGCGATTTGGATGACGGATAACGAATGCGCGAGCCGGCTGCGCCATTGGCGTTAACTTGGCGCGTGTGGAAACGTGTAGAGTCGTGGTGCTTGCGATATCGACCGTGATTGGCGGGGAAATCGAAGAAATCCTGGATCGCGTTGTCGGCCGCGTCGGTACGATCGACGGCGTAGCGGCGATCGCCCTCGGGGGCTCGCGTGCGCGCGGCACCGCCGATCGTCATTCCGACGTTGACCTTGGCATTTACTATGACGGCGAGCGCCCGTTCTCGATCGGCGCGCTCGACCGGGCAGCGCGCGATCTCGACGATCGCCATATCAGCGGTCTCGTGACCGACTTCGGCGCGTGGGGTCCGGGCGTCAACGGCGGCGGATGGCTCACGCTCGACGGTGTCCACGTTGACTTTTTGTATCGCGATCTCGGCGCAGTCGCGCGCGCGATCGACGAATGCCTCGAAGGCCGCGTTCATTCGATCTATCAACTCGGGCATCCGCTCGGTTTTCAAAATCAGATTTATGCGGGCGAGACCCAAGTCTGTCAGCCGCTTTACGATCCGCTGGGTGCGCTCGTCGAGCTCAAGGCCAAGGTCGCTGATTATCCGGAGCCACTGCGCGCGACTATCGTGGCGAAGCATCTGTTCGATGCCGAGTTCGAGTTGAGTATCGCGGGCAAACCCGCCGCGCGCTGCGACACGATGTACGTGGCGGGATGCCTGTTCCGGGCCGCGGGCTTCATGGTGCGGGTGCTTTACGCGCTCAACCGAACCTTCTTCATCAATGAAAAAGGCGCGATGGCTGAGTCGCGCGGCTTCGCCCTCGTACCGCACGGCTTTCACGATAGCGTCGATGAAGTGCTTGGGCGTCCTGGCGCGATTGCGGCAGAACTCGCCGAGAGTATTGCGCGGATGCAGCAGATTCTCGATCAGCTCAAGCTGGTGGCCAACGAGCGGACGAATTGAAGCCTAGCGATTGCGCCCTTTGAGTGCGCGTTCCATCTCGCGCCGCGAATCTTTCTTGGCGATCGCCGCGCGCTTGTCGTAGGCCTGCTTGCCTTTGGCCAGACCGATCTCGACTTTGGCGCGGCCGGCCTTGAAATAAATCTTCAGCGGCACGATCGAGTAGCCGCGCTCGCGTACCCTGCCCCACAGGCGATCGATTTCGCGCCGATGCAGCAGGAGCTTGCGGTCGCGGGTTTCTTTGTGACTGAACTGGCCGGCTGGGGCATAGGCACCGATGTGCACGCCTTGCAGGAACGCTTCGCCCTTCTTGATGCGGATGTAGCTGTCGCGCAGGTTAGCGCGATGCTGGCGCAGCGACTTGACCTCGGTGCCATTCAGCGCCATTCCGGCTTCGAAGGTATCCTCGATAAAGAAATCGTGACGAGCCTTGCGGTTCTCGACCACGAGATCGAAGCCGTCGTTCTTGCGCCCCTGTTCCTTGCTCTGCGCCATCGCGAATCCAAATTGCCGCGTCCGTTTATCGTCTCGCGGGACGACGATAAACGGCGAGGCGATCCGCTCATGTTATGTCGAATCGCCTGAGCGCGAAAGAAAGCTGGGATTTGGCGGAAGTCTCAAAAGGAGGACCGGCCACGGCGCTTCGGGCCATGGCCGGTCGTCGTTGTCACAGTGCCTGGGTTATCTGCGCGATCTGGAGCGGGAAATCGAGAGGCGAGACCGCGCCGGTCGGGGTCACGTCAGCATCGACCACCGAGATAATCGAAGTGAGCGGCTGGTTGCCGCCACCGCCGCCACCGCCGCCGCCTCCACCACCGCCGCCGCATCCGGCGACACCGCTGGCGAGCGCGATCCCGATGAGCACCACGCCGGCGAGCCATCGACGACGGCCCGCGGGGAATCTCATCAGGCCGAAGCCGATCAGCATCATCGCGCCGAGCAACTGCGCGAGTCCGCGACCCGGGAATCGTGCGGGCGGCGCGATCGACGCATACGCGACGACGCCGCGCGGCGCTTTTATCGCAGAGCTCCCGCCGGAGAGCACCGCAATCAGTGAGAAAGTCACAGTCTGGGGGGGCGTTGTGGGGAAGGTAACCGGTTGAGGAAACGTAAAAATATTGCCAACCCCACTCACTGGACTGATCGTCCCCGCATCGTCGTTAGGCGTGGACAACGATATCGAAGTGAAGACCTTGGGGTTGGTGACGCTGATGGTCACTGCGTTGACCGTCGGATTGGTAAAGGTGGTGTTGTTGGTCGCAGTGAAGGTGATTGTAACGACCGAACCGGGTGCGACGGTCGCAAAGACGCCGGGAGCAGTGAAACCTATCGTGCCTGGCAACGGAGTCGGCGTGGCGGTGGCAGTTTGCGTCGCGGTCGCGGTCACCGTGGGCGTCGGCGTCGCACTGATTGTCGGCGTTGGCGTGTTGCTCGCAGTTGCGGTCGGGGTCGGTCCGGGCGGCGGACATACACTGCTGGTCGGATCGAGCACGGTCAGGAACGCATTGGTAAACGGGTGCGTGCCATCGCCGAAAGCGCGATTGGTGCTCTGAAACGCGGCCGGGGACGTCGTTACGGGAAAGGTACTGGTCTGGGTGAGACCCGTCAGATAGATGTCGCCGTTCGCGACCTTGACGTCGGTGCCCATGTCGCCGAACACCTGCGGGCTATTACCGCCGAAATACGACGAGAAAACGAGTTGCCCGGTTCCCGAGCCGCCAGGATTAAACTCGGATGCGAAGGCGTTGGACGCGACGAAGCTGTTGCGCGCCGGCTGGCATGCGCCCGAAGTGGTCGGAAGATTCGTGCTCTGGCCAGCGCCGGTGATGAAGACATCGGAGCCGCCGAGCGCGATACCGGTCGCGAAGTCGCCAACCCCGGTGGCACTGTTTAGTGCAACTCCAGAGCCGCCGAAATAAGTTGAGAAGACGAACTGCGCCGTTCCTGCTGGCTGGCTCGGATCGATCTCGGTTACGAAGGCGTTGCTGCCGAGATTGGCGGCGGCGTTGTTGACCTTCTGAAAGGCGGTGGTGCTCGTGAACAATCCCGTCGTCGAAAATGCGATGCCAGTGAGGAAGATGTGCCCGCTGCCATCGACTGCGATCGCGTTGCCGACATCGCCGCGGAACGTGATCGGATTGGTGCTGCTCGAGCTTCCCAGGCCGTTGCCGCCGAAATACGACGCATAGATCCGCGAGTTGATCCCGCTTTGGGATGGATCGAACTCGACAATGAATGCGTTGGTCTCATTCAATGCCCCGGCATTGTTCGCGGACTGTCCAGCATTCGCCGAGTGCGGCAAATCGAGGGAGAAGGTGAAGCCCGTAAGATACGCCAGGCCCGACGAATCGACGGCAACCGAGGTCGCGCCGTCACCGCCGTTCTTACTTCCCGTGCCGCCATAAAAGGTCGCGTAGGTCGGCATCGCGGCAGGAATCGCAGGAGGAACTGGCTGAGGGGATGTCACCAGGAGAAAGGCGGCGCCCGCCTTCTGCAAGACTGGGTTGGTGTTCTCAGGATTCGTGATTAAGTAAGCGTTGGTGGTGGAAGGGAAATCCGATCCCGCGCCGCCGGTATTGGTCGCGAAGGTGGTACCGACCGCATAAACACTGCAATTCGATGGATCGCTGCAGGTCGGATTCACCGCTACGCGGCTCGCCGATGCGCCGTCCTGGCTGTTGATATAGCAGGAGTAATCGAGCGTGCCGCCGTCGGCGGTGAGCGCTGCGATAAACCCGTTGTCAACGTTTTTGTTGAACTGATTGTTGCTCTGGCCCCACGCGCCGCACGAACTGCTGCCGGGAAAATCCGTCGAGAAGGTGTAGCCCGCCAGATACATATTGTTGCCTGTATCGACGGCGATACCGGTAGCGGTGTCGCCGTTGCCAAGGCCGGCATCGCCTGCGAGCGTGTCGCCGGAGCCGCCGAGGTACGTAGAGAAAATCAGCGAACTCGCGCCGCTTGCGGCCGGATTGAACTTCGCCACGAACGCGTTGGGGTTCTGAGCCGGCGCGGTGTTGGCGCCCTTAAGCGTGGACTGAAACGCGTTCTTGGTCGGGAAGTCCGACGAAAAGGTCGTGCCCGTAATGTACGCGTTGCCCGACGAATCGACCGCATCGGACAAGCCAAGATCGGAAATCGCGAGCTGGAGTCCGCCCCAACCGGGTAACGGGCCGAACGGGCCAGCGCTCGTCCCGGTGCCGCCGATCAGCGTCGAGTAGACGAACTGTGGATCGATCACGACCGCGCGCGTCTTGTCGTAATCGCCCAGCGCGATCGTCACTTCGCGCGAAGTAACACCATCGATCTGGCGCGGCACGGTGAGCGAATAGTCGCTGCGAATCTGCTGACGCGCGCCCTTCGCATCCGTCTGATAAACGACTGGCTTGCGAATCGTCACGGTGCCGGCGGCAGTCGCGACATCGATATTTCCCGATTCGTCGAGCCGCGCTTGGCCGTTGCCCTCAATTGCAAATTTGAGCTTGCGCGTATCGGCGCCGGGCCGCACTTCGAGATCATATTCGAGCGCGTTGCTCGCGCCGTAGTAGACGAGATCGACGCCGGGATAGACGTCGCGATACACGACGCTGGCAAAGATCGGAACATCGCGATGCCACCGCGAAGGGTCCTTGCCGATCAGATAATTGACATGACCACCGAGCTTGTGGTGCGCTTCGATCTGCGGATGAATCGCAGCGCCATCGAGCCGCACGCGGATCGCCGACGAAATCATGCTCCGATGTTGATGCTGGTCGGAGCCGCCCGAGCGCGAAGCATCGGCGACGAGCGAAAAGACCGCGGCGTCATCAGTAAGGAAGACGGTGTAGTTGCCCTGGCGCGAGAGGTAGCGGACCTGCGCATCGCTCTGCCCCTGGTTGCGCTCGAAGTAAAGGGGCATCGCCGTAAACTGCTTGATCGCATCGGGAGACGGCTTGCGCGCGGGGGCGACAGTCTTCTCGCGATAGCCATGCGAGAGCAGCGCCGCGAGCGCAAACATCGCGACTGAAACCGAGATCCAAGCAAGCCGAGCCGAACGAGAGTCCACCGCTGACATCACAATCCCCTTCCCTGTGCGCGGCCGACTCCGGAGGATTCGGCCCGATCAAAATTCAAGGCACGGGCGGCTCAATGAATTATCATCCAAAATCGCCTACAACAACATTAGAAGATGAGAACAGATGCAAAGAAGGGCGAAGTCGCGCCAATGTCGCGTGATGCGCCCGGGGACGCGAAGTTTCACCCTCGGTTGCTTGCGCCTCCTGCAAGCCTTAGATTGATGGAGTAACCGTCACGACCGGCCGATTCGTTTGATTCGATCGCGCTTTTTGGGGGCGAACTGGATTCGACGGAGACAAGAAGGTCATGGTCGCACGCCGGGGTACTGTCAACCCGTTAAACAGGCAGACTGCGAAATTTACCCGCAGACAATAACGGTTACGCTCTGGCGGCCTAAGGGCCGCTAGCGTCCAGCCGCCGTATGCTCGCGGCGGCGGGTCTGGGCGTCATTTAGCG
>DATJMX010000039.1 GCA_035508495.1 Candidatus Binataceae bacterium | reverse complement strand
TGATTTCGCGTGCGCGGACGGATACCAAGGATAGTTCCGATCGCGCTCTGAGCGCTCCCCGGTAGCTCAGTCGGTAGAGCAGACGGCTGTTAACCGTCGGGTCGCTGGTTCGAATCCGGCCCGGGGAGCCAATTCTAAGTGGCCGCCAATCAAGTTTTTTCGAGATGTCGGTGAAGGGTCGACACAGGCTGCTGATGGGCTTTCCCCATCGAGAAATGGCGATGAGCTTATTGACGTACTGTCGATAACAACTCGAAGCATCTGGTTCAGATTTGTCTTTTTTCGCGATACAGCTCCTGGCGGCGGCTTGAAATGGCAGTCCCGGTGCCGGCGATTCCAATTGCCCGTAAGGAACTTCGTGAAATTCATCGTTTGCCATTTCGGCGCTGTTGATTAAAGTTGAACGGACGACGGGCCTCAAATTCGCGAGGAGACGGTTGGCATTTCTCGATCAGGCTGTAACCCGGCTACGAACCAGTGGGCTGAAAGCGACCCTTCCCTATGCGTTGGGACGCTTTCGGCTGGTCCGCGCGATATATAGCCAGCAAGCGCGCCTGCTCCGGGGGCATGCGGAATTAAGCGCTAATCGGGAAGCAATCTTTCCTGGCATCGACGTGGCTGTCGCGATACGTAGTCTTCGGCGAGATGCCGTCTTTCGGTCGATATCCTTGCCACCGAGCTATGTTGTCGAGCTGAAGCAATTTGCCACCACGCTACCTTTGAAGGTCGTCAATGGTCCCAGTGGCTTCCACTACGCTGACGTGAAGGAAGGTTGCCTCGCCGACGCATCGATAGTGCCTTTGGCGTACGTAAAGGACATCGACGAGATACCGCTTATAAAGAAGATCGCAGAAGATCCCGTCGCAATGGCGGTCATGGGGGGCTATCTAGGTTATGCGCCGCGCTACCAGGCACGGCTCTATTGGAGCTTCGTCAACGAGGCCTCTCTCATGCAGCGTCGGCAAGCGTCTCAGACGATAGAGTACCACTATGACGTCGAAGGATTTAACTTTGCCTATATGTCTTTCTACTTGACGGATTGCGATCGGCTGTCCGGCGCGCATGTAATGGTAATAGGCAGTCACGTGGACAAGCCGCTGAAATGGTTATTCGGTTCAGCTCGCGTGGACGATAAAATCGTAGAGTCCCATTATAGTTCCGACAGATTGTTGCTCCTTGAGGGCAGAGCCGGTTATGGCTTTTTGCAGGATAGTTCTTGTCTTCACAAGGCTCTGCCCCCGACTTCAGCAGAACGTCTGATGTTGCAAATACGGTACTTATAAACTGCAAAGCCCTCCACAGCGTGCGCTCCACGTGCGGCTATGCCGAGCCCATTTTTTGCATTGATGTTATGAGCTAGGCCGGTCGCCATCGGCCGCTTCTAAGGAATTCCTCTATTGAATGCAACTCAGGTTTGCTGAAGCGGCTTTCGCTCGAGACATACGTGTTCTTTTGAAGGTGATCGCTCTGGAGCATCGAGCAAACCACCGCACTAACCTCCGAATGGGCGAGCACAGAATTAATTGCCACATCCGCCATTACCTCGTCATTGCAGTCTGCGAGTTTTTCCTTCACGCTTTGCGGCGTATCGAAATTGTTTGCCAAAGCCGCCAGGCGCTGTCTCAGTAGAGTGACGCGAGAACCGCCGCCGAAAGGTTGATTGGCCATAAGGCCAAACGGTGATTCCCCTGGTGCCGATGCCATAGCCACTAGCGCTGAATCATCCCACAGATTAACTGCGCTCTGCAGGATTCTGATATTGTTTATCTCTGACTCAACCAGTGCCGAAATGCCTTTGGCGTCCGTGGCTATTCCCAGGTACCGCACGATTCCTTCCTTGACGACACTATCCAATTTCTCGAAGAGTTCCACCTGGCTGAGTACTTCGACGGGAGGCACGTGCAGAAGCAGGATGTCCACGTAGTCAGTACGGAGAGCGCGAAGGCTGAGCTCGAGACTCTTTCGCATTTCTTCGACACTGAAACCTGGAGATCTGAGTTGTCGCGAAACCTGGAAACGCATTGCGTGCTTTATCGCGGGTGAACGCTTGAAGACAAACCGGGCGACAGGTTTGAGCAGCCGTTTGATGGGGCCGGAGTTCGCCGCGACGATTCCGAATTTTGTCGAAACTATTACCTTGTCTCGGCGCCCACGCAGGAATTCTCCCAGTACCACCTCTGACTCACCAAAGCCGTAAGACCGAGCGGTGTCATAAAGCGTAATTCCCAAATCGTACGCTGATTCCAACGCCCGTAACGAAGCTCTTCGTCCCACGCGACCCATCAAGGAGGCGCATCCGAAACCGAGAACTGAAGTTCTGAGCTCAGTATGTCTAAAGTCTGCGTAACGCATATAATCGGCGCCGCTATCCACCCGCATCCATGACTAGTTGATTCATATCTGACATGCCTGCGAAACCCATCCCATCGGAGTAGGAGACGGACAGCGTAATCCGGTTAAAGGCCGTTCTGACCGCCGCTTCCGACATCAGCGGACTCAATTGAGTACGTCTCGTGTTATGCCCCCTGTGGGCATTGTCGCCGGGGTTGCTCGTAGATCGCAAGCATCAACCCGGGCCGCACGCCATCAACCATTTGCCCGTCGTCGAGGAAGTATCCTCGTGGGAATCGTTACCGCCCCGATTTACGCGAGGATCCCTTCAATCCCGAGGAATACCGGTTTTCTTGAGATCGCAGCGGCAAGTCGGTTCGGGAGCGCGCGTCTTGCCGGTTACCTGGCGAGGAACTGCCGTGAATATTCTCCTGGTTGAAAAAGCAGGCCAGGCGGTTTGCTCCGAGTGGCCAACTTTCTCGGTCCAAGGATTCTTCCATCTCCTCAAGCGTCTCAGCTCGAATTAGCCATCGGGATGAATATTACTTGCCAGCAATAGTTACTGAGGGAATGGCGCGGGCCCGCCGACGAGCGAGCAGATTATTCAGCGCCTGAGAGACTTCCTCGGGACGCACGTTGCGCATGCATTCTGTGGTGCCGAATCGGCAAGTGCGCTGCTGGCAGGGCTGGCATGCGAGGTTCGGCTGCGCGGTCATCAGGATGATCTCGCCGCTGCCCATGGGACCGGTCCGATGCGTCGGGGTGGCGCCAAAGAGCCCGATCAGGTCGCATCCCGCGGCAGCCGCGATATGAAGCGGCGCCGTATCGGCCGCCACGATCGCGCTGACCCGCGCGAATAACGCGTAGAGTTGCGAGATCGACGTCTTTCCCGCGAGGTTCAGAATCCGCGTCCGGTGCCGCGCCTCGAGTGAATCAATAAGACAAGTTGTTAACGTCCGGTCATCCTCCGCGCCGATCAGGACGATGTTTGCGGGCGTTTCGGCAAGCGCCATCTGGAGGAGCGACAACCAATGTTCAAACGGCCACGCCTTGCTCTTCCATTGCGTGGCCGGCGCGAGTGCGATCAAGGGAGTGTCATGATCGAACGGCAGTAAATCATCAATTTGCGCCTTCATTGTCGGGGGGAGTGGAGGGAGGCGCACTTGATAGCCGTCACTGCGGCAACCAATCGCTCGGGCCAGGACCATCATGTGGTCGACGTGCATTAGCGAATGATCGAAATACTCGGCGTTGTTCAGATAGCGCTCAGTATAAAAAAAGTAGCTCAGCTCTCGCCCATGCGCGAACCCGACCCGTACCGGAATGCCGGCGAAGAAGGGGATAACCGCGGACTTCAAGAGTCCTTGAACATCAAGTGCGCAGTCGTAGCCGACTGCGCGTACTTCATCGATAAACCTTCGCGCCTCGCTCATCGTGCGGCGCCATTCAGTTG
The DNA here is from genome assembly GCA_035508495.1 of Candidatus Binataceae bacterium. NCBI lineage: Bacteria > Candidatus Binatota > Binatia (SeqCode) > Binatales (SeqCode) > Binataceae (SeqCode) > Binataceae bacterium (SeqCode). The sequence continues at coordinate 24,539 of DATJMX010000039.1, read as the reverse complement.
GAGTTCGGAGACTGCGGCCCCATCGAAGGCGGTCGCATTGATGTACCCGGTTAACGTCGAGGTGTCCCGCGATCGCCGGCGCGAGTTCGCGGTCTATCGCCCAGCCGATTTCAGCCTTGGGGTACGCCTCGCGCACGACGCTCGGCAGGGGCAAGGTCTGGATCACGTCACCGAGCGAACTCAGGCGTACGATCAGGATTCGTCTAAAGTTTCGTTTTTGCACCCTGGGGCGACCGACGGCTCATCTGCCGAGTCCTTGATGGATATCATGACGGTTCCACGATTGTCGCCGATCGCGCAAACGACTACCGTTCTCTTGTTCTCATGGCTGACGCTCCCAAGAACGCGAACGAAGCGCCGATTGCATCGGATGGCTTCGCCATCCTGGACGCCGACGCGATCATGCGCGCGCCGTTGCATATCGAGCCATATCATTTTGTCTTTGCCAGTGATGCAATCAATCCTGCGTCGCGTTCCGTCGTTCTGGCCGATGCGCCCCTGATTTCCTCAACTGGCAGCATACCGCTCTCCGCGGTGCGCTTTGGGCCGGGCTTCCGGGCTCTCATCGATGATCTCGAGAGCCCGCGCTTTCGCGAAATCGTGGAGTCCAAGTTCAACGTCGATCTAAAGGAACGACCCACAACGATCAGCGTCAGAGGCCAGCTCCGTCGTGAATCCGACGGATACGTGCATACAGACATGGCCGAAAAGATCATCTCCGTGTTGCTCTATCTGAACAGTGACTGGAGTGACGCTGGGGGCGCGCTTCGAATCCTGCGCTCGAAGAACATAGACGATTACGCGCTGGAAATCCCGCCGCTGTTCGGCAACATGCTGATCTTTTTGCGTTCGAATCGCTCATGGCATGGACACCTGGCTTACGAAGGTCCGAGGATGAGCGTGCAGTTCAACTGGGTGAAGTCGACCCGGCACATCGGTCAACACTGGCGCCATCGATTCAATTTTTTGAAAACCTTCACTTCTTTCCGTCGCTAGGCGCAGCAAACCGCTCCCTCCACGTTCACCTCGCCAGCGGATTTTCGATAAACGCCGCTATCGCATTGATCACCCGCGAATCGACGTGACCAGTAGTCATAATCTCTTCCCGACTGTTTGCCTTTCCGGTTCCAGCCATGAACGCGTGATTCAGCCCGACGATAGTTTCAACTCGAACATGAGGCACCCCCTTGAGACCCGTCTGCCATTGCTTGAGCCTCGTCCATGGCCTGAAAGTCGCGGCTTCCATGGAGAATCAGGATAGGAATCTTTAGCTGGCGGGCGACAGCGATCTCGTTGCGCGCTTCGAGGTCATACCAGTACAAGGCGGGTAACCCAAAATCATGGCGGTCGGCCGCAACCGATGATTATCCAGATCATTCGTCTCGCGCTCGAGTTTATCGATCTGGTCGGGCGACTCCCCGAAGCGGCGCATCTGTTCCACGGCAAGTGCACCTAACTTGCGAGGGCCCGGCGCCAACAGCGCAGGTCATCTGTCTGCGCGGCAGCCGCGGCCGACGCGACAACAACAATCACGATAAGGCCAGCCACGAACGAGTTCCAACTCCCCCTTTGGCGATGCATGGCTATCCTCCCCCTGCGGTTGAGTGCGGGTCTGCCGATCAAGCTTGGTTCAGATTTCCGAGCACGCCGCGCGAAGTGCAATAGCGAAATGTGTAGAGAACGCAAAGTTCCGCACCGGTGAGCGTATCAATTCAGGACCTGAACTGCGCGAACCACGTTTCGCGTAGGGCTCTTAATCGCGGACCGTTCCTGGCGCTCATCGCGTAACTTTTTCTCGCCAAGCAGCATCTAACTCGCTACGATAAACGCTTGAGTACTAGCCTCGCGTAAAGAATCGGAGATCCGCGTATCTGGCGCAGTTTGCTGTGGATGCACTGATATTACATCGAATCCATTTCGCGTTCACAATTACGTTTCATTATTTATTCCCGCAGCTCACGATGGGCCTCGGGCTGCTCATCGTGGTGCTCAAGACGCTGGCGCTTCGCTCCGGTGACGAACATTATAACAAGGCGGCCCAATTCTGGGCCCGAATCTTCGGAATCAATTTCGTAATCGGAGTCGTCACCGGAATTCCGATGGAATTCCAGTTTGGTACGAACTGGTCCGCTTTTTCTAAGATAACCGGCGGCGTGATCGGCCAGCCGCTCGCCATGGAAGGTGTATTTTCGTTCTTCCTGGAATCGACTTTTCTCGGAGCGTTCCTTTACGGTGAACGCCAGCTCGGCCCGCGGCTCCATTGGCTGTCGGCGTTCCTCGTTTTTCTTGGCTCGTGGATTTCAGGATTCTTCATCATATCGACCAACGCATGGATGCAGCATCCTGTCGGCTATGCGCAGGCAAGCGACGGCTCGTTTTCGCTCGTAAGCCTGTCGGCGGTGCTTACGAATCGCTGGATGGTCTGGCAATACATGCACAATATGACTGCCGCGGTTGTGACTGGATCGACGGTAATGACGGCGCTCGGGGCCTTCTATCTTTTGACCCGTCAATTTGAGGACTTCGGCCGTACTTTCGTACGGATCGGAGTTATCGCCGGGCTCATCGCGTCGGCGTTCATGATCTTCCCGACTGGCGATCAGCAAGGCCGCAATGTTGCGCAGTATCAGCCGGTCACGCTCGCCGCGATGGAAGGATTGTTCGACAGCACGCATGGCGCGCCAATCGTGATCATTGGCCAGCCGAACGTGGATGCGCGCAGACTTGATAATCCGATTGTCGTTCCCGGCGTGCTCAGCTTCCTGACATATCGGCACTGGAAATCTGAGGTTCGGGGTCTATTGCAATTTCCTGAGACCGAGTGGCCCGACAACATCGCATTACTCTACTATGCGTACCACATCATGGTCGGTCTCGGGACAATCTTCGTCGCCGTATATGCCCTGGCCGCCTTCATGCTGTATCGGCGCCGCCTGTTCGAAACTCCGCTCATCCTCTGGGCGTTGATGCTGCTGGCGCCATTTCCTTACATCGCAACGACCGCAGGTTGGATGACTGCCGAACTGGGGCGCCAGCCATGGCTGGTTTACGGACTTATGCGAACGGCGGTTGGAAGCTCGCCACAAGTCTCAGTCGGCAACGGGCTGTTCACTCTGCTCGGGTTCATGGGGATGTACACTGTTCTGGCGATTCTCTTCCTATTCCTGGTGTATTTCGAAGTGCAACGGGGGCCGGGCGGTGTCGATACTCATTTGGAGCAATCGACGATGGCGGCGGCTGACTGAATGCCGGGAATAATATGAGCACCCTCTGGTTCGGCATCGTTGCGATAATGTTCGCGATATACGCGACGCTCGACGGCTTCGATATGGGAGTTGGAATCGTGTATCTATTCATCGCGCATGAAGATGCCGAGCGCAAAGAAGTGCTAGCCTCGATTGGGCCGGTCTGGGACGGCAATGAGGTGTGGCTGCTGGCCGCCGGTGGAACGCTCTTCTTCGCTTTCCCCGCGGCCTACGCGTCGGCATTCAGCGGTTTCTACCTGCCGCTGATGATGGTGCTGTGGCTGCTGATTCTGCGCGGCACGGCGGTTGAGTTTCGCAATCGAATAGTCAGTCCGGTATGGGCGCCGCTGTGGGACGTCGTTTTCTCGGGCGCCAGCGCATTGCTGGCGCTTTTCTTTGGTGCCGCGTTGGGGAATGTGTTGCGCGGAGTGCCGCTGGACGCGAACGGCAACTTCTTTCTTCCGCTGTGGACTGATTTTCGAATCAACGTCGATGCGGGCGTTCTGGATTGGTTCACAATCATACTTGGCCTCGCGAGCGTTGCCGTGCTGGCGATGCACGGCGCGCTGTGGCTCGCCGTCAAGACCACGGGAGCGCTTCAGGCGCGCGCTCGAATCTTGGCCCGTGTTTTCTGGATCGCGGTTGCGGCTGTCAGTGTGCTCCTGATTCTGATGGTTCCGTTGATTTTGCCGCAATTCGGCCATCGATTCATGAATAACCCGTGGGGTCTGGTGTTTCCGATTGTCGCATTCGCATCGCTGGCCGGAATCATGGCTATGACTAGCGCCGCTCGCGATACGCCCGCGTTCCTCTGCTCATGCGCCTACATTCTTTCGATGCTGACAGCGGCAGTATTCGGGCACTATCCTTACCTGTTGTCTCCGATCGCCATTGGACAGCCAGCACTGACGATCCTGAACGCCAGCACATCAGACGTAGATCTGACGATTGCGCTTTACTGGTTCATTCCTGGCGTGGCGCTGGTAATTGCTTACTTCGTATTCGCCTACCGAACACTTTTCGCTCACCGGGAATCGAATTCATATTGACTGAGCGGCGGAAGGTAGAGCTGGGTTATTTCGCTTTGCGGCCCGGTTCCTTCTCGTCGGCTGCCGCGTGATACTTACGGCGAATCGCTGCGATATCGACCGTCGTTGGTGGCAACTTCAGTTTCATGTCTTCGAGCGTGTCGGCGACGATCTGTGAGATAGCCAGATTGCGAAACCATTTGTGGTTCGATGGAATAATGTACCATGGCGCACGCCTGGTGCTCGTTTTCTCCATCGCTTCTTCAAACGCCTTGATATAGCTGGACCAAAGCTCGCGTTCTGAATAGTCATTCTCGCTGATCTTCCAGTGGCGTTGCGGATCATCGAGGCGCTGCTTGAAGCGCGCGAGCTGTTCCTCCGGAGTGATGTGCAGGTAAAATTTGAGGATACGAGTGCCACCCTCTGCAAGCATTTGCTCAAAGTCATTGATCAGCTCGTAGCGCCGCGACCAGACCTCTTTTGGAACCAGCTTATGTACTCGCACGACGAGCACATCCTCGTAGTGCGAGCGATTGAAGATCACGACTTCGCCCTTGGCGGGAGTGCGCAGATGCGCGCGCCACAGAAAGTCGTGAGCCGCCTCGCGCTTGCTCGGTGCCTTGAATCCGAAGACATAAGTGCCCTGCGGATTCATCGCGCTGAAGACGTGGCGCACGACGCCGTCTTTGCCGCCCGCGTCGAGGGCCTGCAACACGACGAGCAGAGACTGATTTCCATCGGCGTAAAGCAGGTACTGGAGTTTGCCGATTCGCTCGACGTGCTTCTGGATTTCGGGCAGCGCCGCGTCCTGCGAATCGTATTTGTTCTTGAAGGCGGGGTCGATCTTGCGCAGCTTCACGCGGCTGCCGGCCTCGACGACGAATTTCGTGCGATAGTCCATCGGCCCAAGCTTAGCGCTTTTTGGCCAAAATTTAACGGCTGCCGCACCCGAGGTTGACTTCGAGTCGGCGGGTAAATCGAAATATCAGGTGAGCGGTTCCGGCTACCGTGAAAACGAGTCGTGGCTTGATGCGAACACGATCGCGTAGCGATTGATTCCGCTGACCGCGGGATCCACCGCGGCCGTGCGGCGATCCTGAATCGTATTGAGATACGCGATTATGTCACCGATCACTTCGCCGATTCCCATTTCGCCGCGCTCGCCCGCGCCCATCTTGTAGAGTTGCTCGCCCCACACCGGCATATCCTGCGTGCCGTGCGCTCGCGGCGTGTCGCGGCCGTCGATCAGCTCGGCGATGCGCGGGGCGGGCAGCGGCATCCCATACTTGTCGCCGAGCATCCGCAGATTCGCAGGCCGCCTTGAGAGCACCTTTGCGACCGGGCCGTTGCCGGAGCCGTCCGCGCCGTGGCATGACGAACAGTATTGAATGAAGTACTTGTGCCCCGCCGTGACCGCATCGCCGGCGGCATACGCGAGCGGCGCCGTGAGTCCCACGGCAAGCAACACCGCCAGTGCGGCCTTAGCTGCGCCGATCGCGCGCTGGGGACGATTGGATCCTTTCGATTCATCACGCATCTGGGTGAACGCCTCGGCTGCGCGCATTGTTTCTGTTTGCGCGCAGTTTGGCAAATCCCCCTTGCGGCATCGAGGCGACGCTAGCGGAGCGCGAGTCAGATCGAATTGAGCAATACCTGCAGCGGGCTCTCGACCTTTACTTGCGTGGTGCGGGTCGAGCTGTTGTTCGCCTGACCCGTGCAAGTGATCGAGATCGTATAAACGCGCGATGACAGCAAGTTTCCCTGGTCCGCAATCGATACCTGAAGCGGTCCCGTGATCGTCGCAGGGCCGCCGCTGACACTCGTGACCTTGCAGGTCGGCGGAACAGAATCGCAAGTGTCTTGCGCGCTGGCCGTGAGATTCACAGTGATGTTGCCGGGCCCCGGCTTGAAGAACGACGGGTTCGCGCTGAGCGACGTGATTGTCGGCGGCGCTTCGGTGACGGTCACGCTCGTGTCGCATGTGCCCACGTTCTTTGATACGTCGGTGGCCTTGCACACTACCGGTGTGACTCCCGGTTGATACGGACCGGCCGGCGAGCATGTTGGCGTGCTCACGGTGCCGCAATTGTCGGTTGCGGTGACCGCTACGCTCGCTGGGGTGCCACTGCGTCCGTTGCATTTCACCACAACCGCTGACGGGCAGGTGAGGGTGGGCGGCTCTTGATCACGAACAAACGTCGTGACCACGCAGGCCGAAACCGGCAGCGGCAGTGGCGCGGAGTTCGACGGCGCCGCCGATGGGCTCACGAGCAGCTCCACCTCGGTAATGGATGGAATTAAAGTGCTCGACGGCGTGTATTGAATCTGGCTCGGCTTCACCGACTCGATCGGCGTTTTCCCTGGATTGTTCGGATCCGACGAGCCGGTATCGAATTCGCCAACCGAGAGCGTTGCGTAACATTTGCCCGGATCGGTATCAAGCAACAAGGCTTGTTTGGTGCAATTGGCAATGGCAGGCAACACCACGGCGCTGCACTTGCTATTCGAGAATCCACCAGTCGGTGAGATCTGCGCGAGCTCGTTGGCCGCGGATTCGGCCACCCAGAGCTGGCCGTCAGGTCCGAGCGCGATACCAAGCGGCTGGCTGGCCGGATCGAGGCCGCTGTATTCGCTCACGTTGCCATTGATATCGACGCTGCCGACCAATCCCGTCGCCATCTCGGTGAACCAGATATTGCAATCGGGGCCGAGCACGAGGTCGGCCGGATTCGAGGGGCTGGTCGGGGTCGCATATTCGCCGAGGATTGTGCCTGCGGGTTGGCTCTGGGAGCCAATTACAACCATGTGACCGATTTTTCCAGCCAGCGACTCGGTGTACCAGAGAGCGCCGTCGGCGCCGATCGCGAGCGCAGTCGGGCCGACCGCGGTCGAGCCGGTAGTGGCGGGAAATTCGGTGATAGTAGAGGGCAAAGTCGAGAAATCGATCCGTGCGATTTGGTTGGCCACCGGCTCCGCCAGCCACACACTGCCGTCAGGGGCGCCGACTATTCCGAGCGGCACTTCGTTGCGCGGCACATTGGTCATCTGCAGCGGTTCGAGAGCGACTGTTGGCACAACACCGCCCGCTGCGAGTGGCGCGACACCCGCATAGCCGATCCACAGGTTGCCGTCATATCCAAGGGCGAGTCCCAGTGGAAAATTTGTGTCGATCTGCGGAACCATCAGTTCGTTGAGCGTGGCTGCTGTACTGGGATCGGCGAGATCTGGAATCAACTCCCCGACATAGTTTATGGAGGACGCTCCTGGCGCCGGCGCGGCATCAACTGTTCCGGCTGCGATTAAGCTGAGCAAAGCCGCGGGCGAGCCAACCTCGCCAAACCATACTCAGCCGTCGGGTCCGACCGTTATGTACGCCGGGCCATGACCTTTCTGTGTCAAGTATGAAGTCGATGTTTGCTGGGTAGTATTGAATGAATAGATCGTGTCGCCACCGGGATTTCGTGATCCAGAGATTGCGATCCGGGCCGGTGACGAGGAAGGCCGGGCCGCAGTTATAGGACGGCGGCGTGGAAGTCGCGACCGCAGTATCCTTCAAAATGGCGGGTGCGCACAGCGAAGGTGTGGGGAGCGAATACGAATTGACGCTCAGAGTTCCAGGCGTGGTCGTCTGGGTCAGGGTCTGCGGTCCTGTGCAGCCTTGAACGAACAGCAGGAGCGACGCAGTCGATGCCATCAGCGATCTGCCGAGCCAATTCGCCAGCTTCATCAGGACCCCTCACTTTCAGGTAGGCAGGTTCCTAGTCCGATAGTGTGCCAGTATGTTCTGAATGTCAAACTGCTAGTTTTTTCCGACATTAAGTCGGTAATCCCGATTTTATAGCCTTAATCGCAGCGCCCTTTGCGCGGGAAGTCCGCCACGTAATCTGCTAGCAATGAGTCGGGGCTTTAGCTCGTCGCCACAACGAAGTCAGTCATGGCTTTCAACGAAGCGGATCTTAGAGGCAGCAAGATACTCGTTACCGGTGCATCAGGATTAGTGGCGCAGCCGATCGTGCGGGCCTTCAGCCCGATTGCCAATGTCTTTGCGGCCGCGCGATTCCTTCGCCCCGAGGATCGCGAAGCCGTGAAACGTATGGGTGCCGTGCCGGTAACCCTCGATCTCGCGAGACGCGAGACGCTGTCGGCCGTGCCGGGCGACCTCGACTACGTGATCAATTGCGCTGTCACCAGGACTGGCAGCTTCGAGCACGATCTCGCGGTCAATGGCGATGCGACGGGCCATCTGATGGCGCGATGCCGCAGCGTGAAGGCGTTCCTCCACATATCGACGACGGGAGTGTACGAGTATCGCGGCCAGCAGCCAATCAAGGAATCCGACCCGCTCGGCGACAGTCATCGCGCGATGTTTCCCACATACTCAATCGCCAAGATCGCGGCCGAGCGAGTATGCATTTTCGCCGCACAGCAGTTCGGGATTCCGACGACGATCGCGCGGCTCAACGTTCCATACGGTGACAACGGTGCATGGCCTTACTTTCATCTGATGATGATGCGCAACGGCGCTCCCGTCGAAGTCCATCCGGAGCGGCCTAACTACTACAATCCGATCCACGCTGAAGACCTCATCGAAAAACTCCCGCGCCTGCTGGCTTGCGCAACTCCGGAAGTCACGATTACCAACTTGGGCGGCTCGCAGCAGGTCAGTATCGAACAATGGTGCGACTATCTGGGCGAACTGATCGGCGTGAGGCCTCAATTCGTCGAAAACCCAAAGGCATTAGGCAGCGTGTGCATCGATCTGACCCGCATGCACTCGCTGATCGGCGAAACCAAAGTAGAATGGCGATCGGGAATGCGTCGCATGGTCCAGTCACTCGCACCGGACCTGATCACAACGGCCTAGCACTGCGAGAACTGCGCAAATTCGCTGGACGAAGGCGCGATTGTTTTAATTGACTGACCCAGTCAATCATAGGTAGACTCAGCCGCGATGCGCGTGCGTCCGCCAAGCTGGCTCTCCGATTTGCTCGAGGCTGCGACGAAGGTCTTTACCGCGAAGGGCTATCGTCAGACCCAGATGTCGGATATTGCGCGCGAAATGGGGGTTTCGCAGGGGACGCTCTACAACTACGTCGAGAGCAAAGAGGCGCTGTTCATGCTCGCGTGCGAGCACTGCTTCAGCGATCGTCCTATCACAGCACCCGCCGCGCCGCCGGTGCGCTCGCCGTCGTTCCAGGCGATGCTGCGCAGGGTTCGCGAACAGATGCAGTCGGTCCGGCTGCCCTTGCTCGCGAGCGCCCTTTATACCAGCAAGCCCTCCGATGCGCGTGCAGAGCTCGAGGCGATCCTGCGCGAATTCTATTTCGCCCTCGAGCGCCATCGACGCGGGTTCGATCTCGTCGAAAGCTCGACACGCGACATCCCGGAGCTCGCGAAGATGCTGTACGTGGAAGGCCGGCGAGGTGCCGTTGGCATGTTTACCAAGTATCTGAGCGATCGGATCAAATCGGGATATTTACAACCGTTGCCGGATCCGACGACTGCCGCCCTCTATATCGTCGAGACCGTTAGTTGGTTCGCACGGCATCGCCACAACGCTCCCGATTCTCGGATGATCAGCGACCACCACGCGCTCGAAACAACTATACATTTTCTGGCGAGCGCCTTGATGCCTGGCAATACGCTTGTTTCCAAAAAACGGTCTGGTGCAAAGCTTAAACGGGTGCCAAGCAAATGAATAGAAGAACATTCCTGAGAGGAATCGCATCTGTGGCGATGTTGCCACTATTGCCGCAACGGTTATGGGCGAATACTGCTTTCAGCCGCCGCCGTCCGTCCGATCCGGGATGGCCTTCTGCGGCGCAATGGAAACAGCTCAAAGAGACAGTCGGCGGAAATCTGTTTCCGGTGGAGTTTCCGCTTTCGCTAGTCAAAAAGGATCCGTCCAGTGCCGAAGCCAAAGAAGTAATCGCGAACCTGAAGAATCCATACTATATCGGCGATCAGCCGGGACTGACGGAGACTCTGGGATGGCTCGACGCATGGACGACACAGCCGAGCGTTTACGCCGTCGCGGCGAGGAATGCGCAGGATATCGCGGCGGCGATCAACTTTGCGCGCGCTAACAATTTACGTCTCGCAGTCAAAGGGGGAGGGCACAGCTACCAGGGGACATCCAATGCTCCCGATTCGCTTCTCATCTGGACCCGTCACATGAACGATATCCAGATGCACGATTCGTTTGTGCCGCAAGGATGTGAGCATACGACGCAAGCGGTGCCCGCGGTGACCATGGGCGGGGGTACCATCGATATCCAGGCATACGAGGCGGTATGCACCCAGGCCGGGAAATACGTTCAGGGAGGTGGATGCCTGACGGTCGGTCTCGCGGGTCTAATCCAGGGTGGCGGTTTCGGAAGTCTCTCAAAGCACTATGGCACCGCCGCGGCGAGCTTGCTCGAGGCGGAGGTCGTCACTGCAGATGGTCAAATTCGAATCGCGAACGCATGCAACAATCCTGATCTGTTTTGGGCGCTGAAAGGTGGCGGCGGCGGTACTTTTGGTATTGTGAGCAAACTAACCGTGCGTGCTCACGAGCTTCCCGAGTACATTGGCACCGTGGGCTTCAAAGTCGTAGCGGCATCAGACGATGCCTATCGCCGGCTCATCCGCGAGTTCGTAAGTTTCTACAGCGAGAACCTGTTCAACGATCACTGGGGTGAACAGGCGCACATGCGTCCAGACAATACGTTGGAAATCGCGATGCTCTCTCAAGGATTGGCCGCTGACGAACCTAAGAAGGTCTGGCAGCCGTTCATCGACAAAGTCAAAAGCTCCAGCGATTACTCAGTCAAATTTCCGGTGACAATCGGAAGCATTCCCGCGCGGCATTTCTGGGATGCTCAGTGGTGGAAGGAACACTGGCCCGAAGTAGTTCTTCCGCGCAATGGAAGTACGCTGCACTCGCTGATTGACGACGTTCTGGTGCGCCTGATTCCTCAGCCGACTCTGACATTCGATTCTCGGCCCGGCGCGGGACCCAATAATGCGTGGTGGAAGGGCAACACTTTTGAATGTGGTTGGTACATCTGGGGTTATGAGTCGCTTTGGTTGCCCGAGTCGCTGCTCGAGCGCAACTCGCAGGAGCGCCTCGCCAATGCTTTGTTCGCAGGTTCGCGGCATACCACGTTCGAATTGCATTTCAACAAGGGGCTTGCCGGAGCACCGCCCGAAGCTATCGCAGCGGCCAAAGATACCGCTACAAATCCCGCAGTTCTATCAGCCTTCGCTCTGCTGATCGCAGGCAATGCTCAAGAACTTGGGTATCCTGGAATCCCGGGACACGAGCCGCAGGCTGCGGAAGGGCACCAGGCTGCGGAAAAGATCGATAAATGTGTAAACGAACTCCGCGCGATCGTGCCGAACGGCGGGGCATATGTCAGCGAAAGCAACTACTTCGAGAAAGGCTTCCAACAATCGTACTGGGGCGATAACTATCAACGTCTGGCCGCAATCAAGAAAAAGTATGATCCCGACGGGCTCTTCATCGTGCACAATGGCGTTGGCTCGGAGGAGTGGAGTAAGGACGGCTTCACGAAGCTCTGAGTCTCAGAAGCAGGTTGGCAATCTTTTCGCCCGTGGTAGTAAAATCAGGCGCGAGGTGTTCGATGTCTGACAAGATCAAAAAAACCGAAGAAGAATGGCGCAAGCAACTCTCGCCAATCCAATACGCCGTCACGCGCGAAAAGGCGACCGAGCAGCCATTCAGCGGCGAATACGAAACGGTCACTACGCCCGGTACATATAAATGTATCTGCTGCGGCGAGACACTCTTCGAGTCCGATACCAAGTTCGATGCCGGATGCGGATGGCCAAGCTTCTACAAGCCTGCCGCCGACGGCAAGATCGTCGAAGAGCAGGATCGAAGCCACGGCATGATCCGGACCGAAGTCATGTGCGCCAAGTGCGACGCGCATCTCGGTCACGTATTCGAGGACGGCCCTCATCCGACGGGGCTTCGCTATTGCATCAACTCGGCTTCACTAAAGCTCGATCCCAAGAAGTAGTTCATTCTGATAAACTTCAGAGCGATTCTCAGTTCAATGAGAATCGCTCGCCCACCATCTCCTCGCTCTTGCGCCACAAGTCGTTCGCGTGTTGGAGGTTGAGCGCGTAGGAGCGCACTCCCGCGCGCGAGGTCGTATCGTCGTTCACTTCGCACACGTGGCAATCTTCGCAGTAGCGCCCACCGACCGCCTCCGCCGGTGCGACGAAGCTGGCCCACACCGACGTCGCCGATCCCTGCGGCACCGTCTTGAACTTGAATACACGCCCCGAAGTGTCCCTGCTGACGCGCGCTCGCATCTGCTCGACGAGCTCCGGCGTCATGTGCCGTCCGAGCTCGGTCTGGATGCCGCCCGGATGCAACGACGTGGCCCTGATGCCGCGGCTCTTGAGCCGGTCATCGAGCGCGACTGCATAAAGAATATTGGCGGTCTTCGAGCGGCCGTAAGAAGCGAACGGCTGATACTCAGTCCGTTCGAAGTTAGGATCATCTGTATTGACGTCGCTGATCTGATGACCAGCCGATGACAACGTGACGATCCGCGACCCGGATCGCAGCAACGGCACGAGCCGGTTGATGAATACGAAGTGGCCGAGATGATTCGTGCCGAACTGCGTTTCGAATCCGTCCTGCGTTTTGCCCTGTGGGCAGGCCATTACGCCGGCATTGGCGATGATCACGTCGAAAGGCTGGCCGCGCTTGAGCAGCTCGTCGGCTCCTTTGCGAACGCTCGCGAGCGAGGCGAGATCGACTTCGACCAAATCGACGGCGGGATTGCCGGCCGCCTCCAGCGCGCGTCGCGCTTTGGCAAGATCGCGCGCCGTGCCGACGACGCTGCCGCCGTGCGCCACTATCGATCGTGCAGTCTCGACGCCGAGTCCCGCCGAAACGCCTGTGATCAGAACACGCTTGCCTGAGAGATCTACGCCCTCAAGAACTTCATCCGCGGTTGATTCAGCATCGAATGTCTTGGCCATCTGTATTCTCCCAAGTCGAAGTTAACCGCGATGCTACTCCCCTGCGATTTCCAATTGAACCCGTACATTCGATTGGCCGACGATGTCGGCAACTGTGGTAATCAAGTGATCCTCGAGCGTTTCGCTGGGAACCTGGCCGCTAATTGTCACGATTCCTCCATTGGTGGAAATGGTGAGCTGCTTCAGCGAGGCCGATAGTTCGGGGTCCTGTTTGAGCGCGTCGTTTATTTTCTTAGTCGTCTTCGAGTCCGCATCCTTCTGCGCCGTGTCGATTGTCGTCGGCGAAATAGCGGTGGTTGGCCGGGCCGCACTGGCCGACGGTCGCGACTCGATCGCCGGGGCGATGTCCTGGGCGAAGGCCGTCGTCAAAAACGCCGCTGCCAAAATGATCGCCGCAATGATCCGCAGAGTGATGTTCATGTAATGAGATTGGCCGCGCCGATTGGCGACTGCAAATCCGGGCGGCTGGCCGTTCGGTTACACAGCGGGCTCTCAGCGCAACATCGGCCAGAGACTCAGCGCGGTGTCGCCGAAAATCCATCGCCGCTCTTCAAGCGACATGAATGCGAGCTGTTCCTGCGCATAATCGACGAAACCCTTGAAGCTGCGATCGTTGCTCGCGGGGAAGTTCGTGCCCCACATCAGGCGCTCAGCGCCGAACGCATCGAGGAGCCGGCGAAAGAAATCGAGGCGCGCTTGTTCGCCGTTTTTCGCCGCCGCGGCGATCGTCCACGATGAGAACTTGCCGTAGAAATTTGGAAAGCGCGCGAGATCGAAGATTGGCTGCTCGTTCGGGAAATGCGGCCCGTCGTCGAGCCGCGGCAGTCCCAGGTGATCAAGCGCCAGCCGAAGCTCGCTGAATCTTTCCAGCACCCGTTTAAGTCGCGGCACCTGGGGGAAGTTGGTCAGCACGCAGACCGGGATGCGAAGCTCCGATGCGCGCGTCCACACGGGATCGAGCCGCGGATCGTCGAGCATCAGCTCAGGCTCAGTCCAGGTGACGACGCGCAGTCCGGCGACGCCGCGCTCCTTTACCCAGTATTCGAGCGTTTGCGGCGCATCGGGCTGGAGCGCATCGACGATACATACCGCGACGAACCGCTTGGGATATTGCACGGCAGCATCGGCGACGTAGCTGTTGTCGTATCGATAGGCGCCGAAGGCCTGCACCAGAATCGCACGCTCTACGCCGGCGGCATCATTCATCGCGATGAAATCCTCCGCGGACAAATCGCGCACCCACGCCGCCGGACTCGGCCCGAGATCGCGCGGATACTTACTTTGATCGGGCGCGATAATGTGGCAATGGCTTTCGACGATCACGTCACGCCTCGGATCTCACTTGCGATCACGCGCGACCGCGGCGCCCGAACGAATCAGCCGATCGATCTCGTCCGCGCTGAGCCCCGCTTCTTGAAGGATCGCGCGCGTATGCTCGCCGTAGTTCGGCGGCGCCTGCGGCGATTGCTTTTCACTTTCGGCGACGAAGATCGGACTGTTCACCGTTTCGATCATGCCGTGTCCGGGATAATTGAAGTTGATAATCGCGCCGCAATCCCGCATCTGCGGATCGCGCACCGCTTCCTCGAGCGTCGGCAGCGAAGACCACTTGATGTCATAGGTGCGAAACTGCTCGCGCCAATGACTCAGCGGCTTTGACTCGAACTGCGAGAGCAGGATCGCATGAAGCGCGGCGGCGTTTTCCTTGCGATCGGCGGCAGTCACGAAGAGCGGGTTGCTGGCAAGCTCGGGCTCGCCGACCGCCTGGCAGATGCGCGGAAACTCGCGCTCGGGATCGAGCAACGCGATGATCATCGCGTGCCCATCGCTGCTGGGATACGCGGCGATCAGCGGATTGAGCGGACTCGCTCCCGCCGCGCGTTTTGGAAATTCCGCGGCGCAGAGCTTGGCCTGAATATCGACGCTGTTCGCCCACGCGCCCGCCGCCATCAGCGACGTACTGACCTTGGAACCCTGGCCCGTGCGCTCGCGGCGATACAGCCCGAGCATAATCGCGGCGAAGAGTGTCGCCGCCGTCGGATGGTCGCCCATTGCCGGCCGCGCTCCCGCCGGAGTGCCATCGGCGCCCGTGACGCTCGTCATCAGGCCCGAGCGTGCCCAGTATGCGAGGCCGTCGAATGCCGGTGAATCAGCATCCGCGCCCTTTTCGCCGTAGCCGGTGATATGCGCATATACGAGGCGCGAGTTGACTGGCCGCAAATCCTCCCACTTAAGCCGGAACTTCGAGAGCAGCGAGGGCTGGAAATTGGTGACGAAGACGTCGGCGCCGGCGACGAGTTTCAGCAACGCATCGCGCCCGGCAGTATTAGTCAGATCGAGAACGATACTGCGTTTGTTCCGATTAGTCAGAAGCCAGGTGTAATGAAAATCGGTGCTGGGATATCCGGGCACTGATGAAAACGTGCGCCACAAGTCGCCGTCCGGCGGCCGCTCGATCTTGACCACGTCGGCGCCGAAGTCCGACAGGATCGTCGCGGCGGCGGGACCGGCGACGTAAGTCGCGCAGTCGATAACTTTGAGACCGGCAAGGATTCCATCATTCGCACTCATAACGTCTCTGCTCCGATTCTGCTTCGCCTAGCGGCCCATCTTCAGCAGGTCGTCGCCCGCCCAGCCTTCTTTCAGCGGCACCATGAAAAACGGCGTGAGACTCATCCTGCTAAAGCGCCAGCGCCCGTCGCGTTTTACGTACTCGTCGTTGTAACGCGCGGCGACGACGTAGCTCTCGCCGTTATATACCGGCTTTGCTTCGAGGTAGGCATATCCGGACGCGCGATCGCCGTTTATCTTCAGGACGTGGTTGTGAATGAACTGGCGGACGCGATAGAGCCCGCGCGGCTGGCCGCCGGTGCGGCTTCCTCCGAGGCCTGAGAAAAACTTCTGGATCTGATCGCGACCTTTGGCTTTGCCGAGATGCCCGAACTCGAGCTCGCCGTCTTGTGTGAAGAGGTCGGGAATTTCCGCCATCTGCGCTTCATTGATACATTCGTGGTAGCGAAAGCGCAGGTCGCGAATTTCCTCGCGATCGTAAAGCTCGGCGACCTTCGCTTCGAGTTCTTTTACGCGTTCTTCAAGATTGGATGCCATTAGTTAGCTCCTTGTCATCGTGAGCCACGCTGTTTCGGATGCTCCAGCGCCGCGGGGTTTGCGATACGAATCGGGGCGCCGTTGACGTACGCGACAACTGCGTCGAGCGTGTCGGTGTAGAACGCCCGCAGCGTCTCGTCCGTGACATAGCCGAGATGGGGAGTGACGACCACATTGTCCATCGTGCGGAACGGGTGATCAGCTGGAGGCGGCTCGACATCGAAGACGTCGATTCCCGCGCCGGCAATCTGGCCTGCGCGCAGCGCGGCGATCAGATCCGCCTCGACGACGATCGGCCCGCGCGAAGTGTTGATGAGGTAAGACTTAGGTTTCATCAGCGCGAGCTCGCGTGCGGTCACGAGTCCGCGCGTGCGATCGCTCAACACGACGTGGATCGAAAGCACGTCAGATTGTCGAAAGAGTTCGTCCTTCTCAACGCGCCGCGCTCCGACGGACGCTGCAGTTTCATCAGTGAGATTCTGGCTCCACGCGATCACCTTCATGCCGAAAGCTTGCGCATAGGCGGCCATGCGTTTGCCGATACGCCCGAGTCCCAGCAGGCCAAGCGTGCGGCCGGCCAGGATGGTGCCCATCGTGGACTGCCACTGGCCCTCGCGCATCCGGTGCGTCTCGAGGCCCATGTGACGAACAGTCGCGATCATTAGACCCCAGGTCAATTCGGGCGTCGCGTTCATGATGTTGGCGAAGATCGGGTTGGCGAAATTCGAGTGCGCGACGAGCACGCCATGCTCCGACGCCGCGTTCATGTCGAGGTTCGGCAGCGACATCCCGATGATCGTCACGAGCTTCAGATTTGGCAGCCGCTCGAAGAGACTGCGCGGCAGACTCATCCGCTCGCGAATCGTGCACAGCACGTCAAAGGGGCGCAACACAGTGGCGGCCTCGTCCTCGGATAGATGACGATCGAAGACGGTGATCTCGGCCTTGCTGTCGAGCAGCGACCAATCGGCGGATTTGAGCGCCACGCGGGCATAGTCGTCGAGTAGTGCGATTTTGATCATCGAAGCGCGTCCAACATCTAGTTCAATTTCGCAAACGCTTTGTGGATCCGGCGGACGCAGCTCGCATAGTCCTCGCCCACGGGATTGGGCGCGAAGATCAGAACGTCGGCGCCCTGCTTGCGATACGCGTCGAGCCGCTCGATACATCGCGAGGCCGGCCCGATGAGCGCGACCGCATCGGCGAGCTCATTAGTGATCGCCGCGGCCATCGCAGCGGAGTCGCGGCGCTGCGCCGCTTCCATTATCCGTGCGGCGGGCTCTGTAAATCCGCTGTTCGCCATGATTCGATTGTAGAAGGGCAACGCGCCATAGAAGGCGAGTCCGCGCCGAGCAGTTTCGTAGGCCGCATTCAGATCGTCACTAAGAAAAACCGGCACGCCGCAAGTCATGGTGACGCTGCCCGCTTGACGCCCATGCTTTTTCGCAACGTCGTGCGCGGCGTCGATTGATTTGCGCATTCGCTCTGGAGGGCACATGTAGAGCATCAGGCCGTCGGCCATCTCGCCGCCGAGCTTCGAGGTCTCGAGCGCGAGCGCGGCGAAGTAGATCGGAATCGGATGGTTCGGTTTCGGGAACTTCATCCCGAACATTTCGAGCTCGCCGTGAAACGCCTTGCGAATTATCTCAGTGTCATGACGCAAGCGCTCGCGCGCGTTGCCCATGTCGATACCGCGCGCTTCGAGCGCGGGGCGATGGCTCACGCCGAGACCCAGGATGAAGCGGCCCTGCGCGGCCTCCTGCACCATCTCCGCCGAGATCGCGCACAGGGCAGGCTCGCGCAGATAGATGTTCACGATCCAGGTCGCGATGTTGATGCGCTTCGTCGCGTTCGCAACCGCAAACGAACTCATCAGCGCATCGTTGACGGCCTCGGGAATGAAAACACCGCAGAAGCCCGCGTCCTCAGTCTCGCGTGCGAGCTCGACGAAACCGGCATAGCTGGTCGGTTTGTCGTTGGACGCGCGCGCGGCCGCGCGGGACATCGGTGACAATGTGACGCCGTAACCTTTCATCGCAGCTTCCTCAATTCATGCGTTGGTCGAACTGTAAAATCGTTCCGTCGGGATCTTCGAAGAGGCAGGTCAGGACCTTGCCGCCGGATTTCTCACCGTATGCGCTCGTGTCGGCTGCATAGGGTGGCACGATGATTTTCACCCCCGCGTTTTTCAATTTCTCGAAGCGCTTTTCCAGATCGTCGACCAAGAACGCGAAATGATGCAGCCCGACCTGATGCAGCCGCAGCGGAATACCCGAGGCATCGCGCCCGAGCGTTTGCGAGAGCACGAGGAAGCCGCCGTCGCGGCCCCATCGCATGTAAACTGCGTGTCGCGAGCCGTTGCCGACTTTCTCTTCCGTATCGAGCATTACTTCGAGGCCGAGCAAATCGCGATAGAACGGCAGCGAGCGCGCCATATCGCTCACCCCGACTGCGACATGTGAGATTCCTTTCATGACTCTACTCCGGTGTTGGAAAAGGCCTTAATGACGAGGGCCGAGAGCAGCGACTCTCGGCCCTCCAGTAGTCAATTCGTCGAGTGGCGACTTTACGCGGCGGTCGAACGAATCACCTCGCCCGCCAGGTGGCCGCTTTGCTTGCCATGCTCGTATGACAGGTGGCCGTTGACGATCGTGTACTCGATTCCCTCCGCCGGCATCACCAGTCGGCGGCCGCCACCGGGGAGATCGTGGGCCATCTTCGCGCGCTTGGCGGAATTGACGGTGTTGGGATCGAACACGGTGACGTCGGCCTTCCAGCCTTGCTTCAGTTGGCCGCGCTCGCGGATGCCGAAGAAGTTCGCCGGCTCCGACGTGATGCGCTTGACCGCGAATTCGAGCGTCACCGCCTCGCGATTGCGCACCCAGTTGCCGAGCAGGTAAGTCGTGTAGCCCGCGTCGCAGAGCATATCGACGTGCGCGCCGCCGTCGCTGAGTCCAATCATCGTGCGCGGATCGCTGATGAGTTGCTGGATGCCCTCCTCATGGAACTGCTGCATGATGTACTGGAGGTTGAGGTCGTCCTCGACCGCGAGATCGAGGAACGTATCGAGGCCGTCCTTGCCGCGCATCTCGGCGACTTCCTGCACCGATTTACCTTCGTATTGCTTGAGCGCGGGATTGGTTGCCTCGAGGACATCGACGCGATGCCAATGGCCGCCGAACAGGTGCGGCCGCTTCAGGCTGTCGCGAAATTGCCTGCGGAACTCGGGATCGCTGTAAATCTGCTTCTGCTTTTCGGCCGGCTGATTAAAGACCCGATTCCAAACTTCATTGTCGGCGAATGAAAATGGATTGTGCAGGTCGAGCTGGGCCGAGAATGGCTTGCAGAGTACCTGCGGAATACCGCCGCGTTTGATCAGCGGTTCGACCTGCTTCAGCGTCTCGAGCGCCCGCTCCGGATGCCGCGGCGTCGAGGCCATCGCCAGCCACGTGACGGGCCGTCCGCTCTCCGACAACAACATGTCGAGCAGCGCGTATTCATCTTCGGCGACGCTCGCGATCTTCTTCGTGAGCGCGACTTCGATCGAGCCCTTGCCCGCTTTCTTGAGCACGTTGGCGTAGGACTTCAGCTCGTCGTTGCTGGCAAGGCGACAGGCAAGCGGCGAGCCCTTGAAGCCGATATGCTGCCTGAGCGTGGTGGTCGAGAAGCCCATCGCGCCGGCAGCCATCGCCTCGCCGAGCAGCGTCGCGATCTGTGTCGTCTCATCGGCGGTCGCCGCGCGCTCCATCGACTCCTTGCCCATCACGTAATGTCGGAATGGAGTCAGCGGCGCGAGGAAACCCAGATTGATCGCCGAGCCGCGCTTTTGCGCCGCATTGAGAAATTCAGGGAAGGTCTCCCATTCCCACTTGATGCCCTTGTTCAGCGTGTCGAACGGGATCGCCTCGACGTTGGTGAGATCCCAGGCGGCGATCTCTCGTGCCTCGGGCTTGCACGGCGCGACGCCGACGCCACAATTGCCCATCACGACACTCGTGATGCCGTGCCATGAGGTGCAGCTGATCAGGGGATCCCAGCAGATCTGCGCGTCGTAGTGAGTATGGGGATCGACGAAGCCCGGTGACACGATCAGATCCGACGCGTCGATGGTGCGCTTGGCGCCCTCGGAGATTTGGCCAATTTCGGCGATGCGATCGCCGGCGACCGCGACGTCCGCACGAAAGCGCGGCGCGCCGGTGCCGTCGACCACCGTTCCATTTTTGATCAACAAGTCGTATGCCATCTTCGATTACCTAGTTCAGTTCGATGTTATACAGCCGGGCCGCGTTGTCGCAGACGATTTTCTGCGTGACGCCAGCGGGCACGCCCTCGAAATCCTCTTTGATCACCTTGCGCGAGTTGGGCCAGGTCGAATCGGTATGCGGGAAGTCCGACGCCCACATGTAGTTATCTTCGCCGAAGAACTTGTAGGTCATGGGGCCGATCGCGTCATCCTGGAACGTCGCCCAGATATTGCGGCGCACGTACTCCGACGGTTTCATCTTGAGCTTGGTGTCGTCGCTCATCGTACCGAACTTCGAGTACATGTGATCGCTGCGATACATGAAGTGCGCGATCCATCCGGTGTCATTCTCGGCCGAGACCACGCGCAGGCCCGGGAAACGCTCGAACACTTTGCCGAAGATAAAGCTCGAGAGCGTGCGCTGCACCTGGTAGATCGGCTGCATCCCGCCGAGCAGCATCCTGAGACCGCCGAGCAGGATGTTGCTCTCGCGCGGCGCGCTGTCGGCGCTCTTTTCAGTCTTGTCGCGGCTGCGACCTTTCTGATCGCGCTGCGTGATGACGTGCAGCGACAGAGGCGTTTTCATTTCCTGCGCCGCCGCCCAGAACGGATCGTAGATTTCGCTGTAGTAGGGTTTATCTTCCGGCGGAACGCCCCAGATCATCGCGCCCTTGAGGCCCATCTTGGCGCATCGCTCGAGTTCCTTGACCGCGAGCGGAATATCGTCGAGCGAGATGAGCGCCACGGGATGCAGCCGCTTCGGATTGTGCGCGCGGAATTCACCCACCCAGTCGTTGTACACGCCAAAGCAGGCGCGGCGCAGTTCATCGTCATCGAGCCCGAACAGCGGCATCCCGAGGGTCGTATAGATGACCTCGGCCTCGACGCCGTCGATGTCCTGATCCTTGATTCGCTCGACCGGGTCCCATCCGCTGGGGCGCGCCGCTTCGTAACCCTTCTTCAGATGCTCCTTCAGTTCCGCGCCGCTCTTGCCGATACCGAAGCCGCCGGCGACGGGGAACGGCCGGATACCCGGCGCGATAAAAAGGTAGCCCTTACCGCTGTCGCTCTTGATGACTTTCGGCGCCCGTTCGCGAAACTCGTTATCGAGACGAGTTTCCCAGAGGTCCGCAGGCTCCATCATGTGGGAGTCGGCGGAGATCACGCGCATTTCCATTGAAGTCCCTCCTGATTAGTGAAGGCTACGCGTTGCTCATGCTTTTCCTAATGGGATGTATCGCACCAAGTGCAGATGAGGGCAAGGACAGCAGGAGGGCGAGCAATTGCTCGCTGGCCGCGATCAAGAACTGAGCGGCGCGTCGCTGAACGCCGCATAAATCGACGCGATGCGCGCTTCGGTGGCGGTCAACGCCGCGCGACTCATTGGCGGGCGGCGACGCAATTTCTTTGAAAAGAGAAAAGCGCTGAAATCGACGACGTCAAAATGCTCGGCAGTTTCGTCTGATTTTATTGATGGCCCATTGTCTCTGATTGCTTATATTCGTCAAAATGAGTATCCAGTCGCTGTAAGCTCTTTAATTTTCGGATCGCAAACACTTCTCCAATGATTAAATAAGATGGCATTGTCTATTTTTATCAGTTTGACAGCGCTCGAACCTCACACTTAAATCGTCAATTATAGTTGATATTACACTCTAGCTCTTTAGCCGCCCACTAAATTCTGAGTATAATTCCAGCCGCGTGGTGAATGATGTTTGTATAAAGCGGATTGTTGGGGTTGTGGTGGAGGTGGAATATGCCAAGCGTTATCGCGCCCGTCCTTCGAACTCTGTCGAAGGAACTAGCTATCGATCTCGGAACCGCAAACACGCTGGTCTATCGGCGCGGCGAAGGTCTCGTCTGCAATGAACCTTCGGTCGTAGCAATTCGCCAGTCCAACGACGGTGAGCGCCGAATCCTGGCAATTGGCGCTGATGCCAAGCGGATGCTTGGGCGTGTCCCGAGCGCAATCTCAGTCATCCGCCCGATTCGCGACGGCGTAATCTCAGATTTCGAGGCGACTCAGATGATGCTCCGCCACTTCATCCAGAAAGCCGGCGGCACACGAACCCTGAAGCGCCCGCGCCTGGTGGTCTGCGTTCCTTCCGGCAGCACCTCTATCGAAAAGCGCGCCGTCGCAGAGTCAGCGAAGTCGGTCGGGGCGGGCGAAGTTCACCTTGTCGATCAGGCTATCGCAGCCGCAATCGGCGCCGGGATGCCGGTGACTGAGCCGGCGGGCAGTATGATGGTCGATATAGGCGGGGGCACGACTGAGATTGCTGTAATCTCACTCGGAGGATTGGTTTATTCGCGATCGGTGCGAATCGCCGGTGACAGGTTCGACGAGGCGATTATCCAGTTGCTGAGGCGCCGCTACAATATTCAAATTGGTGAGCGGACGGCCGAAATTGTAAAGATCATGCTCGGCTCGGCGGACCGCGACGCCGCCGTCGAAACCCTGGAAATCAAGGCGCGGCATCTCGCGGCGCGTGAACCCAAGATCGTTCGGATCACCAGCGCCGATATCCGCGAAGCACTGGCGTCTCCGCTTGCGCAACTGATCGATGCGATCCGCCTCGCGCTCGAGCAGACGCCGCCGGAAATCGCTGGCGACATAGTCGAGAATGGAATCGTGGTTGCCGGCGGCGGCGCGCTGCTGCGCGATCTTGCGGCGTTCATGAGCTCCCAGACCAGTCTTCGAGTGAGTATCAGTAACGATCCGTTGAAAGCAGTAGTGAATGGCGCAAGTAAACTTCTCGAAGACTCCGCGCTGCTGGCGAAGGTGTCGCTCAACTAACGCGGCGCTGGATATCGAATATGTCTCACTCGTTGGTCAATTGGATTTTCTGGGCGAACGGCCGGTCCGTTCCGATCGAATTACCTGAAGGCGCTGCATGTGCAGATTTCGAGGGGGACGGGTCGCTCGCGCACATTCTTGCGACCTCGCGCGAGCGATTCGGACTGACGCGTGAGGCGGCGGCGACCGAATGCCACCTGCAGCTCTCGTATATCGTGATGATGGAGACCGGCAACTACGATGCGATTCCGGATATGCTTTACCTGTTGCCGTCGTTTCGCCGCTACGCCGAATTTCTCGGTCTTGATACGAATGAAGTCACGGCGATTTTCATGCACGACTTCGAGGCATCGGAAAACGCGGTTGTGCAGGTTCAGCGGCTCAAATCCTCGCGCGCCATCAAGCTGCCTTCGTTACGATCGGTTTTGGCGGCTGGCGGTGTTGCGGGGGCGGTCGCAGCGATCGCGGTCGCGGCGGCAAATCTGGAACATCGCACCGCGCGCATCACGAACGCGCCGATTTCTGTCAAGACTCCAGCGACGGTGAGCACGCCTGTCGTCGTCGCGATTCCACCGCCAATCTCAATCGCAAGTGATTCTGCCGCTGGCGGCATTACTCGGTTCCCAACGCCGCTAGCGCGCACGTCCGCCAAGTCTCATCACAAGTCCAAGGAATCCCTGCGACACAAGCGCTCGGTTCGCACAGCGCGGCACTTGCGATCGTCACATCGGCACCGCCGCGTCAGCTGACTATTGCTGGTTCTCGGTCTCCTCAGCTCGGAGAACGTCAGGGAACCGGCTAGATTGTCAGCCAATGGAACGATACGGCGTCGCGTATGCGCTTGGTGCAGCTGCGTTGTTCGGCGCGAGCACGCCGGCGGCGAAGCTTCTTTTGCGCGATATCTCGCCGCTGATGCTGCCGGCGCTGCTCTATCTTGGTGCGGCGATTTTGCTTTCTGCGTATAGCTTCATCTTCCCGCACTCGAGCGAGTCGCAGATCGCGCGTGGGGATCTGATTCCGATCGGCGGCGTCGTTCTCTTCGGCGGCATCCTCGGCCCAATCCTGATGTTCCAAGGGCTCGCGCAATTATCCGCCGTCACGGGATCGCTGCTGCT
>DATJMX010000038.1 GCA_035508495.1 Candidatus Binataceae bacterium | reverse complement strand
GTAGGCCAGGTCTCGCGGGCCTTTAACCGCCGACAGTCACAGGGCCGGTGCGATCAGATCGCACCGGCCCTGCGTTTTTGCCGCCAGCATGGGAAGTTTACAGCGAGCGCAGGAAGTTCAGGATGTCCTGCTGGCCGGCCGCATTCAGGCCGTTGAAGTTGCTGATCACCGCGTTGGCCTCCGAGCCGCAAGTATTTGACTGAGTGTCTGGCGAGAAGGACTCGCCGTTCGCTTCGAACTGCTGCGAGGAATTCAATACCGTACAGTCGCGGCCGGGGCTGTGGTGAGCTTCGACCGCCTGGAGCAGATCGCTTGTGCGGCCGTCATGCAGGAAGAACAGGCGCTGGCCCGCTCCCCATAGCGGAGCAGTGCGGAACTCGTCCGGCCCCGCCTGGCCCTGACTGACGCCGTCGGCGAGCGTCGAACCCATGTGATGCAGCGCGAAGTCGGAGTAGGGCGCGAAGGTCGCGTTGTTCAAATCCGGAAACTGCGACGCCGCAGTGACCAGGCTCGCCGAATGACAGTGGACGCATCCGACCTTGGTGAAGAGCGTCTGCCCATTGGCTACCGAAGCCGCCGCCGAAGCCTCGCCCGGGGGCACGATTGCATTGGGCGGCACGGCGGGAACGGGCGCGGCATTGAGCGCCATGAAGAACGCCAGGTTCTCCATCGCCGACGCCATCTGCGTTGCGGTTCCTGACGATGGCGACGTTGTCGTTATCGGCCCCGAGGCCGGAGTGATGTCCTCGGGCGTGGTATTGAAGACGCATGCGGCCGTTGCGCGGCGTTCGTTGGAGAAGATCTCGTTGGAAACGCCGAGCTCAACGTTGAGCGCTTCACCGGCGAACATCGCGAGCGACTTATTTTGGGCCTTCCAGCCGAAGCGAGTGATCGTGCTGTCGTTGCCGCTGGTATTGAACCGCCCCGCGATGCCGAGTTTGGACTTGATATTGGGGTTCGCCTGAAGGTTGGCGATGAGCGTCTTATCCGGCGTGTTCTCTACGAAGCCGAGCCCAAAGAGCGGAGTCGGAATGCGAAAGATAACGTTCCCGTTCGATAGTTCCTTGGTGAAATCAGGCTGCGCAAGAGCGCAGCCCGGTGCGTCGCTGCGCCCGGCGATCGTAAACAAATCGTGCACGCCGCCGTCCGGGTTCCCATCGTTGTCCAGGATAAAGCGTGCTTCCCGAACTGGACCATTCGCCATGATGAATGAAGGGAGGATGTTAGCTGCGCCGTCAACGGTCGCCACTCCAATTTGCGGATTCGCTAGTGGACTGCTGCCGCCCACCGTCGGCTGCGAATGGCACATCACGCAGCTATTGCCGTTATAACTCGGGCCCAAGCCGATCCCCGGCTCGCCGCTTATCGCGCCGCTTACCGAAAACGTCTGCTTGAAGACGTTCTGCCCGCCGCCCCAGAACTTCGCCTGATCATCGGTCAGGTTGGGCAAGCGTGTTGCGTTGCCAAACGTGCTCGGTCGGGGGCCCGGATCAGTCTGGGCATGCGCGGCATGCGCCATGGTCAGAACGATCGCGATTACAAAGGCGGTGTATACGGGCAGAACAAGGGCAGACATGCGCTCGAGCGGTTTCATCTCCGCTACCTCATTTTCAGGACACGCAGCGTCGGCCGCGCTGGGTGAAGGTCCGTCTCAGGGTTAAGATGGCCGAGGCGCGTTTAGCGCACCGCCGGGTGTCTTAACAACTAAGGCTACAGACTGTCAAGCAACCTTACTTTGAGTAGGGAAGACGGCGGACGCGTTAAAGCGCTTGAACTTACGCGGGTTTCCGATCGGGAGCGAAGTGGTTGTCGTCTCAAGCTGCGGGCAGATTTCCTTTTGCCCAGATCGATCCGTGCATCGCGAATGCACGGAACAAACTAACCAATCTCGAATGTGAAAATTAAGCAGCCACGACGCGGGCGCGCTCAGCGATATTCGTCGCCGCAGTCGCCGATGATGCGCATCAGGTCGCGCCCGCGCGCGAGCACTGCTTCGATCCCGGCGCGATCGGCGTCGTCGAGCGCGAAATCGAAGACCTTCGCACTATCGCCAATATGCTGCGCGACGCCGAGCCGGGTTCCGACGATCACCCCGGCGACGGCGGGCCGATCGAGAATCTCGCGGATACCGACGCTCGCGATGCTGACCTGATGCTTGTCCGCTATTCGCTTCAGCGCCGCGAGCAGCTCCTGGAACAGATTCCATCCGCCCCACGCGTCGATCATGTTCTTGTATTTCTGGAGCGACGCGGTGCCGAGTTCGGAGCGCCGCGGCTCGGGCCGCGCCAGATACTTCTCCGAGAGCAATCCTCCGAGGACGGTGCCGTAAGTGAGGAGCGTAATTTTGTTCGCCACGCAGAACTCTGCCATCTGCATGGCGGGCCGGCGATCCACGAGCGAGTACTGCACCTGGTTGGATACGATTCGGATGCCGTGCTCGGTGATGATGCGCATCCGCTCGGTATCGAAGTTGGTCAGCGCCAGGTGGCGAATCTTCCCCTCGTCGCGCAGATCCGCGAGATGCTTCAGCGCGTCGAGATAGCTCAGGTCGGAGTAGTCCCACCAATGGAATTGCAGCAGGTCGAGACGGTTCACGCCCATGCGGCGCAGCGACAGGTCGATCGCGTTTTCGACGATAGGCCCTGTCATCCTGCCCGGCCGTGGCACCCATTTCGTGAAGGCCTGAATCTCGCCGAGCCGCTGGGCGCCGTATCGCGAGGCGAATCGCTTGCGGAACTCGCCGACGAAATCTTCTGCCGGTCCATAGTGGTCCGCGAGGTCCCAGGTCGTGAACCCGGCATCGTGATAAGCGAACATCTCAGCGACGGCGCGCTCCGGTTCGATCCGCCCATGCGCTCCCGACACCTGCCACATGCCGTTGAGTATCCGGCAGATCGAAAGATCATCGGTGAATTGAAATCGGCTCGACGCAGGCAACGCCATGACTGGTTCCTCAGTATGGACTATATCCGTTCCCTCTCCTTATCCTAGGAGAGGGCAAGGGAGAGGTTACACGCTGGCATTCAACGGACGTCGACTCTTTTTACGAGCAAGA
This sequence comes from Candidatus Binataceae bacterium, assembly GCA_035508495.1. Taxonomy (NCBI): domain Bacteria; phylum Candidatus Binatota; class Binatia (SeqCode); order Binatales (SeqCode); family Binataceae (SeqCode); species Binataceae bacterium (SeqCode). The sequence continues at coordinate 27,414 of DATJMX010000038.1, read as the reverse complement.
GCCCGCAGGATTCGCTGGCAGAAGAGTGAGGCCTCCGTTGAATGCGATGCGCTGCACCTCTCCCTCGCCCCTCTCCTGAGATGAGGAGAGGGGACAGAGCAGGGCCATCATGAATGTGAAGCTCAAGATTATGCGCATGCGGAAGAGCGCCGTTCCGCTGCCGTCTTATCAGACTGCGCACGCGGCGGGCGTTGACCTGATGGCGGATCTGGATGGGCGAATCGAAATGGCGCCGGGAGAGCGGCGCGCGGTCCCGACCGGCATCGCGATTGAAATTCCAGATGGCTACGAAGGGCAGGTGAGGCCGCGCAGCGGACGCGCGATCAAGGAAGGCCTCACGATGATCAACTCGCCGGGCACGATCGACGCCGACTATCGCGGCGAAGTCAAAGTGTTGCTGGTGAATTTAGGTCAAGCGCCGATCATCATCGAACCAGGCGATCGCATCGCGCAGCTCGTGATCGCGCCGGTCATCCGCGCTGAGATCGTCGAAGTCGATTCGCTCACTGACACGCCACGCGGCTCCGGCGGCTTCGGCCACACGGGCCGCTAAGAGCTACCGCCTTTCTCGCGCATCGTGACTTCGTCCCACAGCATCAGTTGGTAGCCGTCGGGATCGAAGAGCTCGGCGCCGTAGCCCCAGAAATACCTGCCGGGCGGGTTGCTGAACTTCACGCCTTCGCGGCTCAGTTTCGAGTACACTTCGTCAACATTATCGACCTGCAGGGTCAATGAGCATTTCGCGCCGTCGAGGGACTTGGCGGCGGGGTAAAGAAAGATCGTGAAGCCTGCGTCGTCCTGAATCGCGATGGTGCGCCGCTCTTTCACCTCGAACTCGACCTTGAAGCCGAAGGTCTTGACGTAAAAATCGCATGACGCATCTGGATCCGAAACCGGCAGATTCATGTGATCGAACTTGACCATCGGCGATTCCTCCCTTGATTTCGTTCTTAGCAGAGTGCGCCGGTCGTTGGAAAAACTCGATTAGTGCGGCGTCGCGCGGCGGGCTGGCTCGTGTTTGGGTTTGCCGCGTTCGAGTAGGGGCTCGACATCGCCAGTAATGAGGCGTGAGCCTGATTCGTTGCGCAGATACACCCAGGCCCATTCCGCGAGCACGAGGAAGCGGTTGCGGAAGCCGATCAGGTAGAAAATGTGGATGAGCAGCCACGCCATCCAGGCGATGAAACCGCGGAGCCTCAGGCGGCCGATCTCGGCCACCGCGGCGCCGCGGCCGATGGTCGCGAGCGTGCCCTTGTCGCGATAGCGAAACGGCTCGCGATCCTGGCCGCCGGCTGCGCGCGCGACGTTGTGCGCCGCATGCCGCCCCATCTGCATCGCAGCGGGAGCGAGACCCGGCACCGGCCTGCCGTCGGGCTGCTTTATCGATGCTAGATCGCCGATCACGAACACGTTGGGCGCGCCGGGCACGCTTAGATCGTCGCTCACGATTACGCGGCCCGCGCGATCGAGCGGCACGCCGAGCGACTTGCCGATCGGCGAAGCCGCCACTCCAGCCGCCCAGATCACGGTCCGCGTCGGAATCCTTCCATTCTTGTGGCTGACGCCGCGCGCGTCGATCCCGGTGACCATCGTCGAGGTCATGACTTCGACGCCGCGTTTTTTTAGCTGGCGCGATGCGCTCTCGGACGACTCCGGCGCCATCGCGGGCAGGATTCGTGGCGCGCCCTCGAGCAGCACGACGCGCGCGTGCCTGGTGTTGATATGCCTGAAGTCGGCGGCGAGCACGCGGCGCGCGAGCTCGCTCAGCGCGCCCGCGAGCTCAACCCCGGTCGGACCCGCGCCGACGATCGCGAAGGACATCCATTCGTGAATCGCAATCTCGTCCGACTCGCGCTCGGCGGCTTCATAGGCGATAAGGAAGCGGCGGCGGATCTCGGTCGCGTCCTCGATCGTCTTGAGCCCCGGCGCGTCGGGTTCCCATTCGTCGTGGCCGAAATACGAATGCGTCGCGCCGCTTGCGATAATCAGGTAGTCGTAGCTGAGTTCACCATCAGCGAGCTTGACTATTTTCGACGCGGTGTCGATAGCGACGGCCTCGCCCAGTATGACCTCGACGTTTTTTTGGTGGCGCAAAATGCGCCGGATCGGCCGCGCGATCTCGCTCGGCGTCAGCGCTGCGGTCGCAACCTGGTAGAGCAGGGGCTGGAACAGGTGATGATTGCGGGCATCGACGAGCGTGATAGTGACGGGCGAATTGCGCAAAGCCTTGGCGGCGCTGAGGCCGCCAAATCCGCCGCCCACGATCACGACACGAGGTATTGATGCGCGGTCCATGAATCTTAACCGGCCCGCGAAAGAGGCATCGGAGAACTCAGCCTAATGATGTCGGGCGGTAAGCGCTACCGACGCGCTGTTGGTAAAGAGCGTCTTGGGGTCTTGTCATGAGCGTGCCAATGCTTTAAAAACCGAATCAACTAAACGGTCGGTACGGAATGAGCCGCCGGACTCCCTCCTGGTGACCCGTTCCGCGGCCGTGGATACCGCGCGCAGGTAGCACGCGCGGGATCGGGATCCCCCAACCCCTGTCAGGGGAGCCGGCATGCGGTGCGTGCGCGAGCCGGCTCCCCCTCCTCTTTAATCAAGGCCGCGTCTTCGGATAACCTCTAAGGTTCTTCGATGAATGCCATTGTGCTCGTGGATAAACCGGCCGGGATTACTTCGGCCGAAGTGGTGCGTCGCATCAAGGCTCTCGTGAAGCCAGCCCGCGTCGGCCATCTCGGCACGCTCGATCCTTTTGCGACGGGACTGTTGCCGATCATGATCGGCGAGGCGACCAAGCTCGCGCCTTTTATCGAGAGTGGCGACAAGGAGTACGAGGGCACGATTCGTCTCGGCGTCGAGACTGATACGCTCGACCGCGAAGGAGAGGAAGTCGCGACTGCTGCGATTCCGCAAATTGAACAAGCCCGACTGGATGAAGTCGCCGCTCAATTCACGGGCGAGGTTCAACAGGTCCCGCCCGTCTTCTCCGCGATAAAGCGCGAAGGCGTTCCGCTCTATAAACGCGCCCGTCGTGGCGAGGAAGTCGAGCCGCCGCCACCGCGAACGGTGACAATCAAGAGCCTCGAACTCGAGCTCGCCGGCGACGATTCGATCACGTTCAGGCTCGTATGCGGCACGGGCACGTACGCGCGCTCGCTGGCCCGCGACGTTGCGATCGCGCTTGGGACGGTCGGCCATCTCTGTTCTCTGAGGCGCACCCGCAACGGCATATTCTCGATCGAAGACGCTTCGCCGGTTGATGTCATCGTCGCCGCGATGCGCGAAGGCAGCAACCCGAAGTCGGTAAGCTTGTGCGAGGCCCTTGCTGAGATGCCCGCAGTCCGTATCGACGCGGTGCTCGAAAACCGGCTGCGCAATGGCGATTCGCGCGCGCTCGACACCCTCGTCCCGCCCGAAGGCGTACCGTTCCGCTTGGTCGATGCCCAGGGAGAGCTCGTAGCCGTGGCTCGTCCGACATCGCGCGTCACGGCGGTGATCGAGCGAATCTTCAACGTCTAAGGCCACTTTTAGGATGCTGGCGCCTCGCGACGGGATCTGAAGTTAAAGTAAAATATGAGTTTATCGCGAGGATTTTCGAAGCCTCTTTACTCGTCGGCTCATGCTCTGTTAGCTTGATGCGTTAACAATAAAGGAAAAGGGAAAGTAAGAACTCCGGATGCCTCTTTCGAGTGCCCTCAAACGGGAAGTAATCCAAGCGAACGCCCGCACCCCCAACGATAGCGGGTCGCCTGAAGTGCAGGTTGCCGTCCTCTCGGCGCGCATCGAGCAGCTCACGCAGCATCTCGCGTCGCACAAGAAGGATCACCATACGCGCCGCGGATTGTTGCGCCTGGTCGGCAAACGCCGCCGGCTGCTCGACTATCTGCATTCGCGCGACTTCGGGCGCTACAAGACGTTGATCGAAAAGCTCGGAATCCGGAGATAGGTCGCGAAATGCCGCGCGTGCCGCAACTATCGGACGCGCGGACCCAAGCCGGCCGCCCGGCCGGCGTCAAGGGTGCGCCCTCTGCGGTGCCCGGCGGATATTCCGCCACGCGTTTGCGACCCAGGTCCTCCCTCAGGTGTTACTAGATGTACCGAAAACTCGAGATTGAGTTCGCCGGGCGGCCGTTGTCGCTCGAAACCGGCCGTTTGGCCAAACAGGCGCACGGCTCGGTGCTGGCGCAATATGGCGATACGATGGTGCTCGCGACCGTGGTCTCGGCCTATGAGAGCCGCGACAAGGTCGACTTCCTGCCACTGACCGTCGATTACGTCGAGAAGACTTTCGCCGCCGGTAAAATTCCGGGCGGTTTTTTCAAGCGCGAAGGACGCGCCTCGGAAAAGGAAATCCTGACCTCGCGTCTCATCGATCGCGCGATTCGTCCGCTCTTCCCCAAGGGCTACGACAAGGAAACCCAGATGATCGTCACGGTCCTGTCCGCGGACCGCGACAACGATCCCGACATGCTGGCGCTGATCGCGGCCTCGGCCGCGCTCGAAGTCTCCGATATCCCGCATCGCGGCCCCGTTGCCGCGGTTCGCATGGGTCGGGTTGATGGACAGATCGTCGTGAGCCCGACAGTCAGTCAACTCGAGGAGAGCGACGTCTCGCTGGTCGTCGCAGCCAATCCCGAATCAATCATGATGCTCGAGGGCGGCGCCGAAATCGTCGATGAAGAGACGATCGTCGAAGCGCTCTTCCGCGCTCATCAGGAGATGGGCGTGATCTTCGAGATGCAGGCCGAGCTGCGCCGCCTCGCCGGCAAGCCCAAGCGCGAATTCAAGTCCAAGGCCCGCGATGAAGGCCTCGTCGCCGCGGTGCTCGAAAATATCGGCGACGGAATCGAGAAGGCCCTCGCGATCGGTGACAAGCACGGCCGTCAAAACGCGCTCTATGCGCTCTCCGACAAGGTAATCGCCGAGCTCGACAGCCGCTTCCCCGATCGCAAGGGCGAGCTTATCGATGCCTGCGACTACCTGGTCCGCACCCGCGTGCGCGCCGCGATCCTCGACGACGACAAGCGTATCGACGATCGCAAATCGACCGAGATTCGTCCGCTGAGTGCGCAGGCGCAGGTGCTTCCGCGCACGCATGGCTCCGCGGTTTTTACCCGCGGCGAGACCCAGGTGCTCGCAACCGTCACGCTCGGCACTTCGTCGGATGAGCAGAAGATCGACGCGCTGATGGGTGAGCGGTTCAAGAAGTTCATGCTGCATTACAACTTCCCGCCGTTTTCGACCGGCGAAGTGAAGTTTCTGCGCGCCCCGTCGCGGCGCGAGATCGGCCACGGCGCTCTTGCCGAGCGTGCGCTCATTCCGATTCTTCCCGACGAGGCTGACTTCCCCTACACCATCCGCGTCGTCTCGGAAGTGCTCGAGTCCAACGGCAGCTCTTCGATGGCCACCGTGTGCGGCGGCAGCCTCGCGCTGATGGACGCGGGCGTGCCGATCAAGGCGGCGGTCGCGGGAATCGCGATGGGTCTGGTGAAGGAAGGCGACAAAGTGCGCGTCCTTACCGACATCCTCGGCGACGAGGACCACCTCGGCGACATGGACTTCAAGGTCGCCGGCACCGCGGCCGGAGTCACGGCGATCCAGATGGACAACAAGGTCGGCGGCGTCACCAAGGATGTCATGCGCCAGGCGCTCCATCAGGCGCGCGACGCGCGGCTCTTCGTGCTGAGCGTGATGGACAAGGCGCTCTCCTCGGCGCGCAAGGAAGTGTCGACCTACGCGCCGCGGATCGTCACGATTCACATCAAGCCCGACAAGATTCGCGAAGTTATCGGCCCGGGCGGCAAAGTGATCCGCGGCCTGGTCGAGGAGACCGGCTGCAAGATCGATATCGAGGACGACGGCACCGTGCTGATCGCCTCGGCCGACGGCGTGGCGATGGAAAAAGCGATCGCCGCGATCCAGGCGATCACCGCCGAGCCCGAGGTCGGGAAGATCTACGACGGCGTGGTGCGCAAGATCGTCGAGTTCGGCGCGTTCGTTGAGATCATGCCGGGGACCGACGGCCTCCTGCATATCTCGCAGATCTCCAACGAGCGTATCCGCCGCGTCGAGGACGTGCTGCACGAAGGCGACGAAATCAAGGTCAAAGTGCTCGACGTCGACCGCAGCGGCAAGATTCGTCTGTCGATGCGCGAGGCGCAGGAAGAACCGCAGGCAAAGTAGGGCATGGTCAAAAAGAGCGTCCTGAGCAACGGCGTCCGGATCCTGACCGAGTCGATGCCGACCATGGTGTCGACTACTATCGGGATCTGGGTGGAGAATGGCTCGCGCTACGAGACGCCGGCCGAAAACGGCACCTCGCATTTCATCGAGCATCTACTCTTCAAGGGCACCACGAAGCGCACCGCCGCGCAGATTGCCGAAGAGGTCGACGCGGTCGGCGGCGTGCTCAACGCCTTCACCGGCAAGGAATACACCTGCTACTACGCCAAGGTCCTCGGCCAGGACCTCGACATGACGACCGACCTGCTCGCCGATATCTTCCTCGAGTCGGTGTTTAATGCTGAGGATCTCGAGCGCGAGCGCCAGGTCGTCCTGCAGGAAATATCACAGGCCGAAGACACCCCCGACGATTTCATCCACGACCTCTTCACCTTGAACTTCTGGAAGGGGCATCCGCTCGCCGCGCCGATCTTTGGCACCGTCGAAACCGTTAACGGTATCGATCGCGACGATCTGCGAACCTTCATGAAGGCGCGGTACCGCTCGGAACGCGTGTTTATCAGTGCCGCGGGACAGGTCGATCACGAGAAACTCGTCGAGCGATGCGAGCGGCTTTTCGGATCGATCCCCGGCAACGGCCAGCCTGATCCAGTCGTGGCGCCGAAACCGCGCCACTACCTGATCAATCAGCAGAAAAAGCTCGAGCAGGCGCATCTGTGTATCGGCTCGCCCGGAATCGGGCAGAGCCATCCGCTGCGCTACGCGGGATATGTTCTGAACACCGCGCTCGGCGGCGGAATGTCGTCGCGGCTCTTCCAGGAAGTGCGCGAAAATCGCGGCCACGTCTATACGATCTACTCGTTCGTCTCGTCGTACATCGACAGTGGCTATTTCGCGATTTATGCAGGCACCAATCCCGAATGGGTTCAGGAAGTGCTCGAAGTCACAGTCGGCGAGCTGAAAAAGCTGGCGCACGATGGCCTGACTTCCCCGGAGCTCGCGCGCGCCAAGAGCCAGCTCAAGGGCAATATGCTGCTTGGTATGGAATCTACCGACAGCCGCATGAATCGCCTCGCGCGCAATGAGATATACTATCGCCGCGACGTCCCGATCCAGGAGCTGGCGCAGGCCATCGACAACGTCAACAACGATCAGATCGTCGAGCTGGCTTCGTCGTGGTTCAAGGCCGATCAGATGGCGCTGGTCACGCTCGGCGATCTCGAAGGCCGCGAAGTAAAGTCCGAAGTCTTCTCGCCGCTGTCGTAGTCTAGGCAGTACCTGTCGGGCGCAGTTGCTCGCGCTGGCGCGTGGCCCGGACGCGCTCCTGCTCGCGATGCAGGAAGCCGGGGTCGAAAGTGACTATCAGCACCGGAAGAATAGTCATTGCGCCCAGCATCGACACGAACATCCAGATCGCGAGCATCAGTCCCATCTCGGCGTCGAAGCGGATACTCGACCAATACCAGAACAGTACTGAGGCGACGAGCGTAAGCGCGGTGAACGACACCGCTTTGCCCGACGTGATCAGCGAATTGTAAGTCGCCTCGGCGATATCGCATCCCTGGTTCAGCTCTTCGATTATTCGACTGACAATATAAATCGCATAGTCAATTCCGAACCCAACTCCGACGGTTACTACTGGCAGGGTATCTATATTGATCCCGATATCATGCGCACCCATGTATGCGTTGATCGCCGCATTCGCGAGCGCCAGCGGAAATAGCAGATAGAGTCCCGCCACGAACGATCGATATGTGACGAGGATGATCAAATAGATGGTCGCGAATGCCAGTACATTGAGGAGCACGTCGTTGTCGATGATTTCCTGATTTGCCGCGGCGAGCTCGCCGATGATTCCCGCGGCCAATTTGAATTCCACGCCCGGCACCTGGTTCGCCGGATCGGCGAAGAACCTCTGCGTGCGCATCGCGACCCGCTCGATATTGTCGCCCTCGCGATTCTTGCAATAGATCGTTATCTGCGTTGCATCATGGCGGGGGCTCAGAATGCTCGCCGTCTCCATCGGCGAGGCGAACCCGAGCCAGGTGTAGAGTATTTCTCCGATGGTGCGGCGCGTAGTCGGCAACATGTTCCACTTGGGCGCGTAGCCGTGGGCTGAAGGACCGAGGTTCGAAAGCAAATCGGAAAGTGAGAACGCTCCCGCGACACCCGGATCGCGCTCCATGTACGTTTCGTAGGCGTCCATGACGCGATAAAGCCGCGGATCGTCCAACACGTTTCTGGAATTGAACTCGACCACCACGACGAATCGCTCGATACCGCCGAACTGCTGCTGAATCGCGCGCATCGCACGGTTGTAAGGTGAATTCGGCCATAGGATTTGCGATTCAGAGCTGGGGTCGCCGACTTTAAGACCGGTCCATGAGATTGCGCATATCGCGATCGCGGCCACGGTCGCAGCAATCGTCACCTTCCGTCCACGCGGCGCGAGCATCGCACTTGCGACTCGCTCGAGCAGCCTTTTGTAATATCCCTTCTCCCGGCGCTCGATCACATCGATCTGCGGTGGTTCCAGGTAGTAATAGATGATCGGATTCAGCAGCAGTTCGCTGACTATAATCGCCGATATCCAGAACGACGAAGTTATCGCGAGACGCTGCAGGAACACCACCGGCACCAGCAGAATCACCAGCACGCCAAACGCGTCGGTGAGAATACCCGACAGTGACGGAACGAACAGTTCGGAGAAGGCCGACAGAATAGCTTGGTTCTTGTCGCGCAGCCGATAGTATTCCTCGTAGTAGCGATCGTGCATCTGCACAGAATGGCTGACCGCGCGCGCGGTGATGAGAAAAGGAATCACCAGGATTAGCGGATCGAGTGCAAAGCCGATGAGGCGGATAAAACCGAGTCCCCAGATCGCGCATACTATTCCAGAAATCGTCGGCCGAAGCGCCCCGCGCCAATCGTGAAAGTACAAATAGAGTAAAGTCCACAACGCGAGGACCGTAACGGCGAAAATCGACAATATCTGGCGCGTATAGTGGTAAACCCATCCATATAGTATCGGTTGTCCGCCAACGTAGATGTTCACCGTTGGATCCTTGACGGGATCGACCACCAGTTTTCTCGTTTCATCGAAAATGCGTCGATAATCGAGCTGCGATTCCAGGAAGCTTCCCGTAATCTTGGCCGCCTTGTCGTCGAACGAGATGAAGTTTCCGAATACTAGTCCGGGGTTCTTGTGAACGTTGCTGCGCAGCTCATCGAGTTCCTTAGGCGTTTTCGGCAGCGTTCCGTCGGGCAGAATTGGCTCGTGCATCAATACTCCCGCCGCCATTGGTCGTAAAACCTCGACGGTAAGAAACGATTCGACCGACGCATAGCGAACCCCGTAGACGAGATTCAGATTTCGCGTGATGCGCGCGATCTTCTCGATGATCTTGGGAGTGTAGATAGTACCCTCGCGCGCTTCGACCATTATCGTGATGTCGTTGACGCCGCCGAAGTAGGCCTCATACTTATGCGCGATCTTGATGAAAGGATGATTCTGCGGCATCAGGTCGCCAAAGCTGGTGACCAACTGAGTATCCAATGCGTAATAGCCGAAGAACGCGGTTAACAGGGTAATCGCACCGAGCACGATGAAGCGGCGGCGGATTATCCATTCTCCGAGTCGATACCAGGTCATGCTCGCCTCGCGTTCGCCTCAGCCCTGGCCGTAGCAAAAGCGCCAGGTTTTGCCGCCGTCGATGGTGTGTAGAATGAGGCCGTAGTAGCCGACGATCCAGCCGTGCAGTTCGTCGGAAAACCGCACTTGCGTCAGAGGTACCGGTCGCGGCGGAACCGTCTGATCAGGTCCCCAGGCGCTATTAGCTTGGAGACGCAGTGCCGTCCCGATATTGCCGGTCGCAACGCCGCCAGCTTTTCCGTACAGATCGACTGAGTAGAGCGGATCGCGCACCCGCCCCTGCACCATCCCCGGAATGCGATTGTCCGGCGGTCCACCCGGCGTGTCTGCCTGATGCGCGAAGCGCCAGGTCGCGCCGCCATCGTCCGTCTGAGCTACCCAGCCTTCGAGTCCGCACGCCGCACCGTGCTGCGCATCGCGAAACGACAAGCCATAGAAAGTCGGCAAAGTGAAGTCAGCGAACTCAGGCTTCTCTCCCGGATTCAGCTCATGCTTCCATTGCGACATCAGCGACGACTGCTGCTCCTGCCACGATTTGCCGCCATTGCCGGTGCTCCAGATGCGGCCTTCGTCGCCGACGATCCAGCCGCGATTGTCATCCACGAATTGGACACTGTAATAAGCCGGTTCCTCATATGCCCCCGAATCGTCTTTGAGCTCGGCAGAAAACACACGTTGCAACTGGCGCTTGAAGAACGTTTCGCCGCCATCGCTGGTGCTGAGGACGAGACTGCGATCACCGACCAGGAATCCGTGCAGTCGATCTGGAAAGGACAGCGCGAAGATATGCAGCCGCGTGCGCGAGTTGAGACGCTGCCAGCTCTTCCCGCCGTCGCGCGTTCTCATCACGAGGCCGTCCTGACCGGCGAGAAAACCGTTCTGGTCATCGACCATCTGGATTGCCAGCACGGCAAGCGATGTTCCGATATTGATCTGCTGGAAATGCTGTCCGCCGTCCGCGGTGTAGAGGAGCTTGCCGCGGCTGCCGGCAATGAACGCGCGATCCGGATGCATCGGCCATACGTCGAAGAACGTGTCGGTGAATTCCACTGGCCGCGGGGACAACTCGGGAATCGCGACCTTGCGATGGCATCCGCAGACGGCGAACGCGGCTACCGCGAGGACGATCGTGAGCGCCGCGCGCCATCGGCGAATCGATGGCGAAATCCACTGGATGTTTCTTGCGATGAACAACGAGAGCCTCCCCTTATGTCGTGCGATGTTAGGGCGGCTGCTGCGTACGATCAAGATGTCTAATGCAAGTAGACGCGGACCCTGCTTATTCTGGTTGGAATTCGATGCGCCCGATTGAGCCAGTTTTGATTGCGATGAATCCGAAGGATACGATTGTTTATCGAACTGCCTCGCCATCGCGGCAATCTGCGATGGCAGGCGACTTGCTCTGCACTATCGATGCAGGCTTGAGGAGGCTCGCGTATGACTAATCCCGCTCGCACTGGTCGTCGCATCGCCATTATCGGCTCCGGATTTTCCGGACTCTGTCTCGCCATCCAGCTCAAGGCGATTGGGATGCACAACCTGACGATCTTCGAGAAGAGCGATCGCCTCGGCGGGACCTGGCGCGACAACTCTTATCCCGGTGCGGCCTGCGACGTGCCGTCGTTTTCGTACTGCTTTTCGTTCGAGCAGAAAACCGACTGGACGCGCAAATGGTCGCCGCAGGCGGAAATCCTCGAGTACATGGAGCACTGCGCGCGCCGCTACGATCTCTACCAGCACATCCGCTTCAACACCGAGATCGCATCAGCCAAATGGGACGATAGCGAATTGGTCTGGCGCCTGCGCACCTCGGCGGGCGAGGAGATCGTCGCGGATATCCTCGTGAGCGGCGTCGGCCAGCTCAACCGTCCCGCTACGCCGGAGTATGCGGGCTGCAAGGATTTTCGCGGTATCCAGTTTCACTCCGCGAAATGGCGCCACGACGTTGATCTCACCGGCATGAAGGTCGCCGTGATCGGCAACGCCGCCAGCGCGATCCAGTTCATCCCGCAAATCGCGCCGAAGGTGGCGAAGCTGACGATCTTTCAGCGTAGCGCGAACTGGATGGTGCCCCGCGGCGATCGCTATTACACCGAAGCCGAGAAGGAACGCTTCCGCAAACATCCCTGGCTCGCACGGCTTTACCGTTGGCTCATCTGGGCGCAGCACGAAATGAACTGGCCGGTGTTCGCCGGCAATAAATTCGTCGCCTCGCGGATGCGAAGCGCCGCCGAAGAGAATCTGCGCGCCGCGATCAGCAATCCGAAATTGCAAAAGCTGCTCACTCCCGATTACCCAATCGGCGGCAAGCGCATACTTATTGCGGATGACTATTACCCGGCGCTGAATCGCGACAACGTTGAGCTAATCGCCGACCCGATCGATCATTTCAGCGAAACCGCGGTGGTCACAAAAGGCGGACGCGCGATCGATGCCGATGTCGTCATCTATGCCACGGGCTTCGAGTCAACCTCATTCCTCGCGCCGATGGCGATCCAGGGGGAGGGTGGCCGCACACTCAACGAAGAGTGGAAGGACGGTGCGCACGCATATCTCGGAATCTCGGTCGCAGGATTCCCGAACCTCTTTTTGATGTACGGACCAAATACCAATCTCGGGCACAATTCGATCATCTTCATGATCGAATGCCAGACCAACTACATAGTCGACTTAATCAAGAAGATGGACCACACCGGCATCAAGGCGCTCAACCTGCGCAATGCCGCGATGGCGTCTTACGACGCCCGAGTGCAGCGCGAACTCGCGGACAGTGTCTGGGCGAAGACCGGAAAGAGCTGGTACAAACTCGAAAGCGGCCGCATTACCAACAACTGGCCGAAAAGCACGATCGCCTATTGGTGGCGCACGCGTCACGCTGATCTCGCGCAATACTCAATCGCAGTCGCGCACCGCGCTGCGACTGGGACTAACCTCGTTGACCTGACAATCCCAAGCGCGCAGGAAGATCAACGAAACGTCGCCGCCCGTTAATATTTGTCTCAATCTCTGAAACCCTCCCCCTGGTCAGAGAGAGGGTTTCAAAAATCAGGGCGAAGACGGAATAGTGCAGAACTGAAAATAGAGATTGAACACTACTTAGTCAGATACTAAATCAGCGTATCAGACCGGCGCCTCGGGCCCATTTATATTTTGCACCAAGTACGGCTACCGGTTTCTCGGTTGTGTATGGATATGCCGGAATGCTGCGCTCGAACAGGTACGCGCACGCTTCTTCGACTTCGACGTCGCCAACCAGCGAGGCCACGATCGGCTTGTTGATCCCCTTCGCGCGCATCTCTTCCACGATCTGCGCCGTCAGCCTCGCGAATACCATCGGCGGCGTGATGATCGTGTGCCAATATCCCAGCACCAGCGCATGCACGCGCCGATCTTCGAGTCCGAGCTTGATTGTATTCTGATAGGTCGTCGGCGGTTCGCCGCCCGTGATATCGACTGGATTTCCCGCGGCGCCGAACGGTGGGATAAACTTGCGAAACGCCTGATCGAGGTCCGGCGGCATCGTCATTAGCTTGAGCCCATTGTCAACGCAGGCGTCGGCGAGCAGTACGCCCGATCCACCAGCGCCAGTGATGATCAACACGTTCTCGCCAGCCGGCGCCGGCATCATCGGGAGGCATCGCGCGAACTCGAGCATGTCGTTGAGCGCATATGCGCGCACGACTCCGCACTGCCGCAGCACGTCGTCGTAGATGCGATCGTTGCCGGCGAGCGCCGCGGTATGCGATCGCGCGGCGCGAGCGCCCGCTGACGTGCGCCCTGCCTTCAGTACGATGACGGGCTTTTTCGCCGACACGCGCTTGGCCACTTCGGCGAACGAGCGCCCATCCTTCAGATCCTCGACGTGCATCGCGATCACGTCGGTGTCGGGATCCTCTTCGAAGAAGGTCAGCAAATCGTCTTCATCGATATCCGCCTTGTTGCCGAGGCCGACGATCGCCGACACGCCCATCTTCGTCGAGCGGCTGAAGCCCAAAATCGCCATCCCGACGCCGCCGCTCTGCGAGGAGAGCGCGACCTTGCCTTTCACGTCGTAGGGCGTGCAGAACGTCGCGCACAGATTTTTCGGCGTGTAGTAAAACCCATAGATGTTAGGTCCCATTAACCTGATGTCATGTTGGCGCGCGGCTTCGAGCACCTCGCGCTGGAGGTCAGCGTTGCCGGTCTCGGCGAATCCCGACGGAATCAGCACTGCGCCTGCGACCTTCTTCGCGCCGCATTCGTGCAGGACCTGCGCCACGAGCCGCGCCGGGATCGCGAACACTGCCACGTCAACGTCGCCGGGAACATCTTTGATACTTCGATAAGCCTTGCGGCCGAGCACGGAATCTAGACTCGGATGAATCGGGATGATGCGGCCCTGGTAACCGCCGTTGATCAGGTTCTTCAGCACCGAGTTGCCAATTTTACCATCTTCAGCAGATGCGCCGATGATCGCGATCGACTCGGGGCGCATGATGCGATTCATCGCGCGCAGAATCTCCTCCCGCGAGGGGCGATAGCGCTGGGGTGCCGGTTCGAAATCGACGAGGATCCGAAGGTCTGCTGCGATCGCGCCACGAGCTGATGCGAAAACGGGATTCAGATCGATTTCCGCGATCTGCTGATTCTCATCGATGAGGCGCGAGACCTTATGAATCAGGGTCGCGAGCGCTTCCCGATTCACCGCCGCACCGCCGCGAATCCCGTTGAGCAGCTCCTGGCTGCGAATCGCGTCGAGCATTTTGCGCGCATCGTCAACGCTCGCCGGCGCGAGGCTGAACGTGATGTCGCGCAAAACCTCGACCATCACGCCGCCGACGCCGAACGCGACCACCTTGCCGAAGCTCGGATCCGTCGATGCGCCCACGATCAGCTCCACACCGGCCGGCGCCATCTGCTGGATGAGCACGCCGTCAATCTTCGCGTCGGCCTTGTACGCCTTGGCCTTCGCGATCATCGATTCATACGCGGCTTGGACCGCGCGCGGGTCGGCGAGCCCGAGCGCAACGCCGCCGGCCTCGGTCTTGTGCAGGATGTCCGCGGACACGATTTTCATCGCGACGGGATAACCGACTTGCCCAGCGCATTTGACCGCATCCGCGGCAGAGGTCGCCATCGCCTGCGTCGGAATCGCAATGCTGTAGGCGCGGCAAACCTCGCCGCATTCGGCCGGAGTCAATGAGCTACGGCCTTCGGCCTTCGCGCGATCGAGAATCGAACTGACTTTTGTGCGATCGGTATCCATCGGGCCTCGCTTTCTCGGGGCCGCCCCTCGGAGCACGGCCACCCTCACCTATAGCGCGGCTCTGCGAATGCCATCCAGCGCAATCCCTCGTGCGCGGGTCTCGAAGCGGGCGCGCAGATTCGACTAGACTCGCAGGCAATGGCGGTTCGCAAGGCACCACCGGTTGGCCTCGACAGCGCCGATCGGGCGCAGCGCAAGCTCGTGCCGTGTTTCGACGATCTCTATCGCACGGCGCTCGAGTTATTGCCGTTCACCGCCGACCAGCGGTTCGAGTTGCTCGACCTCGGCGCGGGCACGGGACTTCTCTCGGCGATGATCGCCGAGTCGTTTCCGAAAGCGCAGCTCACGCTTTTCGATCTCACGCCCGAGATGCTGCTTGGCGCGCGGCAGCGCCTGAAGCCGCTGGGCAAGCGCGTCAAATTCGTCAGTGCCGATTTCGCGGCCGCCGCGCCCGCGAAGTCCTACGACGCCGTCGTGTCGTCGCTGGCGATTTATCATTTGCCCGACAGCGGCAAGCGTCATCTCTTCGGCGACATCTTCAAGTTCCTCACTCCCGGCGGTGTGTTTATCAATGCCGACCAGGTCGCGGGCGAGGGCGCTGCGATCGACGAGCGCGCGCGCCAGATGTGGCTCAAGCGGGCGCGCGAGTTGAAGGCGAGCGATCGCGAGCTCGATGCGACCCTCGAGCGCATGAAGCGCGATATGCCCGCGACCGTAGGTCAGCAGCTCGCATGGTTGCGCGAGACCGGCTTTGTCGAAGTATCGTGCTCGTATCGAAATCTCATCTTCGCTGTGCTGTCCGGCACCAAGCCCGGCGCCGTCCGGGCGCCATCTTAATCGTCCCAATTTCGCGATTGCACCAAAGTCCAATGTGCGATTGATCGGAAAAGCCGCTATGGATCGAAGAACTGTCGCCGGGGAGTCTGACTCGATGACTGCGTTCGTGAACGGTGGAGCAACGGAATGAAGACCTGCCTTTCGCTGATCGGCGCTGCGGTGTTCGCGCTCGCGCTTCGTTGTGTTCCGGCGCGCGCCGCTGGTCTGCCCAACGTGTCGCCCGAAGCGACCAGGCTAATCGATCAATCCTGCAGCGCTCTCGGATCTGCAAACGCGTTCAGCTTCCACGCCGAGATACTTTTCGACCAGGTGCTGCCCTCGGCGGTGAAGGTCCAGTTCGCGGGCGCGATGGATTTCGCGCTCCAGCGCCCTGACGAAATCGCCGTCGATTACCGCAGCGACCTTGGCGCCAAGCAGGTCTGGTACAAGGGCAGCACTTTGACCATCTTCGATCCCGCCAAGGATATGTATGCGACCGCGGCCGTGCCGACGACGATCGACGCGATGATCAATCAAGTCGCCGAAGAAAAGCATCTGACTATTCCGCTCTCCGATCTGGCCTACACTGACCCGTGCGCTCCTTTTCGAAAAAAGGTGACCTACGGCGCTTATATCGGGCGCGGCGATGTAAACGGCGTCGAGTGCGATCACGTTGCGTTGTCGGGCCCGCAGGCTGATCTGCAGCTATGGCTCGATCGCACGGGCAAGCCAGTGCCGCGCAAGATCGTAATCAACTACCGCACACGTCCCGGCTCACCGGAATACATCGCGGTGCTATCGGACTGGAAATTTCCAGGCGCGTTCCCGGCGAGCCGCTTCAGCCCGCAGATTCCCAAGAACGCCGTAAAGATCGATTTCCTGAGCAACAAGGAAACGCCGCGATGAAATCGAAAAATCATATCGGCAAAGTCCCGGCCTTGATGACATTATGTTTTGCGCTTGCGATAGCGGCGCAGCCGCTGACTGCCTCGGCCTGGGATCGAAGCCGTTTTGGCGGCGGTGGCGGCGGCGGTGGATGGGGCGATCGCGGTGGCCGGAGCGGCGGCTTTCATGGCATGGGCGGCGACGGCTTCGGCGGCGGCAGCTTCACCCATTCTCAAGATGATCACGGCGGTTGGGGGCAAAACGGCGGCGGCCAGCAGCATCAGGGCAATTCCAATTGGCAGCATCAGGGCAATTCGAGCTCCAGCTCGAGCAGCAGCACGTCCGGCACTTCATCTGATCAAAACCATCCGAATGCCGCGAATGACTACAACACCTATCATACGAATCAGACGCAGGAGCAGCAGAATCGGTATAATGAAGTAAACACCCTGCAAACCAATCAAGAGCACACCGAAGAGCAGATGCACAATCAGACCATGAGCACCGTCAACAATGATTGGGGCACAGGGAATCCATATTCTGACTGTTGCGGCAGCAGCGGCTCGAGCACCGGAGAAGCGCTGGGCGCAGCGGCGCTCGGGGTCGCGGGCGGAATGGCGATGGGCTCAATGATGGCGAATTCGCAGCAGAAAGCCCAGCAGACGCCCCCACCCGGATACCCGCCGCCTGCGCCCTACGGCTATCCGCCGCCGAACCCATACGCTCCGCCGCCGACGCTTTACTCACTTCCGCCGAATGCATATCCGACGACGGTCAACGGCAATACTTATTATGTCGCCGGAGGAACTTACTATCGCCCGTTCTACAGCGGCAGCCAGGTAGCGTACGTTCCGAGTCCGCCGCCGCAATAATGCTGAGCGGGCGCTGTCGCCTGCGTTTGACTTTTTCGATGCGCCGTCGCTAGCTTCCGAAGCGAATCCCAGCGCGAGGTGACGGCGATGAACAACTTCACGATTTGCGTGGGCACTGTTGGCGCGGGCGTGTGGTTCAGTCCCGACGGCGGCGAGCATTGGCGGCGCAGCAGGATGAACCTGCCGTTCTCGGCCGAGCCCGGCGAGATTCAGATTCGCGCCTTCGCCGTATCTCCCCACAATCCGCATCATCTTCTCGCCGGCTCCGAAGCGGGTCTCTATCGGAGCGAGGATAACGGCGCGACCTGGGATCTCGTCGAATCACCGATGGATGGCAAGCAGATCTGGTCCGCGTCGTACCATCCCGGCGAGCCCGACACGATCTTCGCGGGCACCAAAGAACCTGGCGTTTATCGCAGTAAGGACCGCGGCAAGAGCTGGGCGAAGATGGCGGTGCCGATCGCCGAGCGATGCCTCGCCGGCGCGCCCAAGGTGACGAACATCATTGTTGATCCGCGCGACAAGCGAACCATCTGGGTCGGCGTCGAAATCGACGGTATCTATTGCAGCCGCGATGACGGCAAGACCTGGCATCACAGCAAGATGGGCGACAAGGAACTGAATCAGGACGTCCACGGTCTCGCGCTGGCCGATTCCAAAGTGTTCGTTACGACGCCCGACGGCGTCTGGAGCAGCAGCGACGAAGCGCACACATGGTCGCTGCATTCGTTTCCGCGCTTTGCCGAGCGCGATGCGATCTCGTACTGCCGCGGCGTCGCGCTGAGGCCCGGCGATCCCGACACGATCTTCGTCGGCAACGGCGATTTCATCCCCGGCAAACGCGGTGCGATTCAACGCTCGCGCGACGGCGGCAAAACCTGGAAGGCCTGCGATTTGGCGGTCGAGCCGAACTCGGTGATTTACTGGTTCGGCACGAATCCCGCCAATCCCGACGTGATCGCGGCAAACAGCCTCCACGGCTACGTGTACTTGAGCACGGACGCTGGCGATTCGTGGACCAAACTGCGCCGGGAGTTCGGAGAAATCCGTGCTCTGACCTGGGTCCCGAACTAGCCGATCAGGGAATCGCGCTCGAATAATTTGAGTCGTCGTCGATGCGGGGTCATATACTCATTGTCGAGCCCGCTCGAGTAGATATTCTCTACAACCCGATCCAGGCGGGTCTTCTTGGGCGAGGCCACCGCGTCACTCGTTATCCAGGGATCAATGAATTCATTTCCGATCGCGCGGCCCGCGCTAACGCCGACGTATTGATTGGACTCGGCGTGCAAGTCAGCCGCGACCTGATGGCCTCGATGCCGCGGCTGCGCGCTGTGATGTCGCCGGTGACGGGAACGGACGGGATTGACGAACTCGCCGCGACGGAACTCGGAATCGTAGTCGGCAACGGTCAGATTCCGGAGAACACCGAGAGCCTTGCAGAAGCGACCGTGATGCTGATGCTGGCCGCGCTCTACGACCTTCGTGGATCCGAAATGGTACTGCGCGAAAGCCGCTCGCATCCGATGCCCGTGACGGCGCGCATGCTCAAGGGCAAGCTGATCGGTCTAATTGGGTTCGGTCAGATTGCGCGCGCGATCGTGAAGCGGCTTTCGACCTGGGAGGTCCGATTCCAGACCTGCACGCGGCGTGCGCGATCGGACTTGCCTCGTGAAGTATCGCAAGTGGGCTTGGACGAACTGCTTCACACGAGCGATATCGTGACTGTGCTTTGCCCGCTCACCTCCGAGACTCGCGGCATGCTCAACGCGCAGCGGTTGGCATCGCTCAAGCGCGGCGCGATCTTCGTCAATACTGCTCGCGGTGGAATCGTTGATGAAGCCGCACTCGCGGCACTGGTGCGAAGTAAGCACCTCCAGTGCATTGCGGTGGATGTGTTCGCGACCGAGCCGCCACCATCGGACAATCCGCTGCGTCAACTATCGGACGTCGAGGCGATCCTGACGCCGCACATGGTCGGACATACGGCGGAATCGATCGAGCGGCTGCCGATGGCAACGATCGAGAGCATCGAGCGCATCATGCGCGGTGAGCCGCCACTCTACGTGCGTAATCCGCAGGTTATCGCCGAGTGGCAGCGGCGCTGGAGTCAGTGAACCTCGCGGCGCGGCGTGCGGTTTAGAAAGGAATCCGCGCGCTCAGGACCACGGCGTTGTTGTAGGCCGGGTGAGTGGTGACCGCGACCTGGAATCCGGCGCCAATAGTCAGTCCGACGCGCTCATGAATAGGTATTCGTCCGAGTAGTATTCCGGGCGTTAAAAAAAGCTGACTTTGCCCGGTGCGCTTGCCCTGCGCGAACCACGTGTAGTTGGTTTCGAACTCGGGCCAGAAGTACTTCAATACGTGGTACTGAAAGGCCGTGTTCCAGGCGAGCGGCCATCCCAGGCGGTCCTCGCCGCCATTTGGAAACGTTACTCCGCAGGTAGACTGAACATCGAAATCGCCGAAGCCCTTGCCACCCGCGATCGTCGGCGTGAACGTCGCATGGCCCATGCTGTTGTCATCGTCGCCGGTCGGCGCGCTGAAGCCCATGAACGCGGTCAGGATATAGTTGCCGTTCTCTTCATTGGCCGAGAGGATTCGGTACTTTACGAGGAAGGTCTCGTCCGCCCATCCGTCAGTCGCTTCGGGCTTCTTGACGATGTGTCCGGTGTGCGCGATCCAGGCAGGGATGCCGAGGATGACTTCGGTGTTCTGGAATGGTATCAGCTCAAGGCCTTTGCCGCCGCCGTAGTTGTCGGTCGCCGCGCCGAGCTTGTTGGCCTGCCAGTATTGGTCGTAGCGAAGCTCTTCCTCCAGTCGTGGTGTGACCGTCGTTAGCGGGGTGACCCAATGCGGTTGTTCGCTTTGAATCCGCGTGACGCGCGGAAACCAGTTGACGAAATAATCGACGATATCCTGGCCGAACGACGTCTGCGCACTTGCCGGCGCTGCAGAAACAAGCGCGGCGATGACCAGGACCGAAGCAAAAACGCGTGACAATTTTGACACCGCGACCTCCACAACGTCAGCCAGAATATTAGCTGATTGCTTGTATACTGGCAGATCTGGGCAGTCAAATGCGGCGATCGCAAAACCGCTGAGGCATTGCGGCGCTCAGAAGACGATCGGCAATTCCAGGTACTCGCGATAGACGAAGTCGCGATGCTCGAGCAGCGCTGGCGTCAACGCCCGCATAACTTCGGGATTGCTCTCGCGATAAACGCCGCGGAACGCCGTCGCCATCGGACACAGATCTTCAGACATCGGCTTGAAGAGCGCGGCAAAGGTCGACCAATGGATATCGAGTGCCGTCAGATGGTCACCGACGAAAAATCTGCTGCCGCGCGCGCGATTCTCGGCGAGTCGGCGATCGAGCAGGTTCAGAATCTCTATCACGCGCGCTTTGGCGCCGGCCGCCGCCTCCGGAGTGTAGCCGTATTTCTTTCCGATATAGCCCCAGGTCCGGCGCGTCGCTTCCGGCGCTGACGTGTCGTTGACAGCCGCGTCGGCCATCGTCAGCCGCTTGCACCATCCAAGTCCGTTCTCACCGGCGATTTCGTTGGTGTAGCCGAACATCAGGATTCGATCTTGCTCCTTGGATGGAATCAGCCGCGGCTCCGGTGCAAGCCGCTCCGCGAGATAGAGCTGCTCGATCCACGTCGAGCGCGGACGCTCATCGTTCCAGATCGCGACCGGCGCGCTCGCTTGCGCAGTCCATTCCACGAGCTCCTTGTCAGTGCCGTCCTTGCCCGCGGCAGTCACCGAGACGAAGGGAATCTTCTTCACGTGGAAGATACCTTTGCATGCTTCCCGCCACGGACCAGGCACGGCATAGCCGCCGAGGATGAGACGCAGGCCCGTCATTTTGCGCGCGGCTTCGATACTTGCGTAGTCGATTTTCAGATCATTCATCGCGATCGTGGCTGCCATGGCGTCCTCCGCGGTTATCGATGCTAGGCAAATAGCGCGTCGCCGCCGCGTCCGCCAGCTTTTTGCGATTTGCGATCAGAGAGGCGGAATCGGAGGGCGGCCGGGTGCCGCCACTGCGGCATTGAGATTGATCGGAATCGAAGGCGCCGCCGGATCGCTCGTGGCGATCTCGAGTATCGAAAAGATCGGATGCTGCGCGGCGACCGCATTCGTCGGCGGACTATACGCCAGTGTGATTTCGGCCGCCCGTCCCAGTCCAACGCTGAAAAATCCCGCGCCCTTTACGATCCTGAAGCTGCCCGCCAGCGGCGGCACGTAGCCATTCAGCATGCCCGTTCCGAAGTTGAAGATCCTGATCGTTGCCGATTTCGAATGACCCGGAGCGACCGCGCCGAAATTGAGCGCGTTGGGAAGTGCCGCTGCCCTGACGTTCTTCGATGCCGTCCCGACGCCGTTCAGCGTAACCTGTGTTGGCGCGACGACGGCAGAGTCGGCGATGCTCAAGAAGCCCGGCCGCGCGCCTTGAGCTACCGGCCGGAAGACCAGATTGACGGTGCAGGTGCCGCCGACAGCAAGCGGCGACGTTGCGATACAGTTGTCCGATTCGGCGAAGTCTGGCGAGGAAGCGACCGACAAAACTCTCAGCGGATAGTTCGCGGTGTTCTTGAAGGTCAGCGGTGTTTTGGAGCCCGCCACGCCCATCGTCTCGTTGGCGAGCGAGAGCGAGGTTGCAGATGGAGTCAGCGCCACGGGGAGTACGCGGATCGGAACGGACAGGCTGCCGCCCGAATCGAGCTGCACGTTGATCGCGGCCTGTCCCGGCGCCGTCGCCGTGACCATCGCGTTGCTGTCGACCATGCCCACAGCGGGATTGGATGACGTGAACGCGAGATGAGACGAATGCGTGACGTCGAGCGGCGTTCCGCCCGGCGCGCCGCTCACGATCTGCAGCGGCAATTGTTCCCCGATCGCCTCGAAGGTCAACGTGTTGGCCGGCGCGATCAGGTTCAGCAGCGCGGCCGGCGATTCGATCTGAATCTGGACGTCATCCTGCGCGACGACCGTGCCCTCCGGTCCGTAGCCAATGACAGTCAGAAAGTAGGGTCCGGGCTGCTGTTCGGCCGGGATCGTCAGCGCGAAGCTTGGAGTACCGGATGCATTCAGAGGTGCGGCCGCGCCCAGGCGATGATTGCCGATTAGCGCGTAGCTCCGGAACGAGCCCGGCGACGTGACCCTCACCGTCACATTGATCATCTGGCCGGAGTTGAAGACGGCGCCAGCCGCCGGCTTCATTATGCTGATCCCAGGCGCCGCCAGAACGTTGCCGGCATAGAGAAGCGCAATCGCAAACGTAAACCAGCCAAGTCTTGAACAGGCGGAACGAATCGCCGGATGCATCGCGATAATCTCCGTTACCTCAGTGCCGCGTAGGTTGGGTCGGTCAACGGAGTGTTGAGCAAATCGACCGTTCGATCCGGATTGGGAGTTGCGGCGTCCAGCGCGCTGGGCGCAAGGAAGCCCAAATCCTCGGCGCCCGGGCTGTGGATCGCGGCAGCCGCGATGATACCGGCAAGGTTGTTCACCTGGCTCGTCAGCGGCACGATCGCGTCGCTCGCGTTGCTGACCACCGTCGGCCATCCGCTGACCGTCAGATCCTTCGCGAGCGTATCGTCGAAGCATGCGTCGCGGAGCAGGTCGACGAAAATACCGGGATGCTCCAGGCCGTCGAGCTGCTGCTGATTCATGTTGCCGGCGATAAAAGCGGTGGGGATTTCCGGCGTGTAGATCGGTGCCGTCGAATCCGCTTGGAGCGCCGCCAGCGCTGCGCTCAGCGAAGCGCCAGTGCCGTTGCCTGAGAGATCGCCCATCGCGCCCGAGAACGTCAGGATCCGCGAGTAAAGCGCGACCGATTGGAAGGTGAACAGCCCCGCCACCGCGAGCGTGTCGGCCACGCAGGCGTTATCGTCGAGCAGCAGTTGCGTAGCCAGCGGAGATCCCAGGTGGGGCGTGTCGATTGTAATCAATTTGTGAACATCACCCCTGGCGAAGGTCGTGTCGCTCGCGAAGTACGGCTCGAGCGGCAACGTCCGCGTGATATTTCCGCCCATGCTGTGGCCCACGATATCGGCCTGCACCGATGCGACCGCTATGCCGGCCGGGTTCGCCCCCGCCTTGAACGCATTGATGAAGTTGTCAACCTGGCTGGTGATCTGCTGCGCGTTGTAGCTGAAGCCCAGCGAGTTGGCGTCGGCCGCGTCGGTGTCGAAATACCATGGCGTCGAAGCGACAATCTGGTGGCCGATGTTGAACGAAAAGTTGGCGCGCTGAATCGCAAAGCGCGGGTCGCTCAGGAATGGCGTGAAATTATCGAAATCGCTCGGCGTGCCCCACAGCCCATGCACCAGCACCACTAACGGCCGGATGATCGTGAGACTCTCGCTCGACGCGGCCGGCGCGCCCGCGGCCTGCCAGTGAATCGCGACCGAGCGCTGCGCGGCGTTGGCATCGCCGCCGCCCGGACGCGGGAAATCTATCGGCGCGCGATAGATCGCAAATGCCATCGGCCCGCTCGATGTCGATACTGAGGTGACAATTAGTTGACTCCGGTTTGGGCTGCCGCCGCCGATGGCGCCGAGCGCGCCGTCGTTCGCGGTCGAGGTACTGGGCTGATTCTGATCGTTGAAGATCTGGAACGTGAACTGCTCGCCCGGCGAGTCAGCGCTCACGCGGACGACGATCTGACTCACGCCGTCGCCTCCGATACCTTCCACGGCCGTGCCGCCAGTCGCCAGTTGATTGACATCGCTCGTGATGGCGGGGCCGTTCAGCAGCGCGCTCACCGGATCAACGAACGCCAACGAAGCCGCCCTCGCCGGCGGCGCGGTCAGTGCAATGGCCGTGGCAAACAGTGCCAGCAGGCCGAACAAACTGGTCTTCGATTTCATGCGATCAACTATCTTCGCGCGGAGCTTCCGCAGAGATTCAATGTGGGCGCCTAATGTACGATCGGCACGGGTCGATGGCAACGTGCAATGGAACGCGAGGGCGCTCAGCGATGTTGGCGCGCTTCGAGCTCGTCGAGCGTGCGCGGCCAATCTTCGTGCAGCAACTGCGAAAGCGCGCGATCGGCAAGCAGGCGGCCACCGGTCTGGCATCGCGCGCAATAATTCGTCTCATTACTGGCGTAGCGGATACGCTGGACCTTCGAGCCGCATCGCGGACACGGCTGACCGTAGCGGCCGTGCACAGCCATCTCGGGCCGGAACGCGGTGACCTTCTCGGGAAACGCGCCGCGAGCTTCATTTCGCAGACGATCGGTCCATTCGATCAGTGTCGCGCGTGTCGCCTCGTAGAGCCGCTCGACCTCTTCGTCGCGAAGCTTGGTAGACATCGCGATTGGCGAGAGCTGCGCGCGATGCAGAATTTCGTCGGAGTAGGAATTGCCGATGCCGCTGAAGATGTGCGGATCGGTCAGCGAACGCTTGAGCGTATGATTCGATGCGCGCAGCGCCGTCGTGAACTCCGCGAGCGATACTTCGAGCGGTTCGATTCCACCCGCGTTAAGCGACGCGAGTCCCTCCTCGCCGGCGACTACGTGCAGCGCGGCGCGCCGCTGCGTTCCCGCTTCCGTGAGCGACAGCCATCCGTTGTCGAACTCGAACGCCGCGAGCACATTCTTGCTGCCCATCTTGGGTTTGGCCGTGTTCCAGTGAAGGCGGCCGGCGATCATGAGATGCAGCACGAGCCACAGATCGCCCTCGACGCCAATCGCGATCCGCTTGCCGAGGCGCCGCACGTCGTCGATCGTCCTGCCGTAGGTGTCGGCGAGAGGAGGTTGCGTCGAGCGCAAAAGAAATAACGACTTGATGACGGCGCGCATCAGCTTGTGGCCGAGGGTGCGCTGGCGTATTGCCTCCACGTAAACGGTGACATCGGGCAGTTCAGGCATGCGAGATCGTCAATATCATAACGACTAACTCAGCGCCGCTCGTGTTAGATATAATGCGAAACCAGACATGAGGATTGCCGATGAACTACTTCCTGGCGAAAACGGATCCGGATACTTACTCGATCGAGGATTTCGAGCGCGACCACAAGACCACGTGGGACGGCGTGACGAATCCGCAGGCGGTGCGCGCGATTCGCGACATGCGCCCGGGCGACAAGGTGTTCATCTATCACAGCGGCGGGCTGTCGAGCGTGGTTGGGATCGCGCAAGTGAAGTCGGAGCCGCGCGACGATCCGAAAAATCCGAAGTCAGCGGTCGTTGACCTCGAACTGCTCGGCCGCGTCGATCCGCCCGTGACTCTCGCCCAGATCAAGCAATCGAAAGAGTTCGACGACTGGGCTCTGGTGCGCCAGGGGCGGCTGTCGACGATGGCGGCGCCGCAAAAGTTCGTCGAGTTCGTCCGCCAGCACGCGCCCAAGGCGAAAATCTGAACGACGCCGCTAGCGCGCCCAGGTGTGGTAGGTTTTTTCGGACGGCCGATACTCGTCGATGCGATGATTGCCGGTATCGACGAGCAGGATTCGATCCGGTGTGTCGACGACGATCCCGGCCGGCTCGCGCGTCGGAACGCATACCGGATCCATGCACGTGAACTGGCCGCCGTCGAAATCGGCAACTTCGTGATTCTTCAGCTCGAGCTTGCGAATCGCGCTGTTATAGGTGTCTGCAACGAGCACGCTATCACCGTCGACAGCAACTCCCAGCGGATGCTGCAAGCGCGCCTTACGAAAATCTCCGTTGATCCATCCGAAATCGAAGAGACCAGCGCCCACCAGCGTCACGAGCTGCGGATCTTTTGACAGAGTGATCGCGCGGACTGCAGAGCTCTCGCTGTCCGCGAGATAGAGCGTCTGGCCATCAGTGCTCAGTGCGAGACCGCTCGGCTGCGCGAGCGAGGCCGACGATGCGCGGCCGTCGCGCAATCCTTCTTCGCCGGTTCCGGCGAGCGCCGCGACATTTCCGCTCTTCAGGTCGAGCACGCCGATCTGATGCGTTCCCGCGTTGGCGAAGTAGAGCTCATC
The DNA here is from genome assembly GCA_035508495.1 of Candidatus Binataceae bacterium. Lineage (NCBI taxonomy): Bacteria > Candidatus Binatota > Binatia (SeqCode) > Binatales (SeqCode) > Binataceae (SeqCode) > Binataceae bacterium (SeqCode). The sequence goes on along the minus strand of DATJMX010000038.1, from coordinate 794 downwards.
GCCCTTAAGCTCAAGGTCCCACGGCGAGGCGAGAGCCGTCGTGTGACCGGGAGTCACTGCGCCAATCGGCATCCCGCGCTGTCCCGTTCCGGCGAGAGTCGTGACGGCTCCCGAGGCGAGGTCGATGCGCCGGATGCGGTGGTTCTCGGTATCTGCGACGAAGATCGCATCGTGCGACCCGGCGAGGCCTTGCGGATGATTGAAGCCTGCCTGCGCTGCGGCACCGTCGGCGAATCCGGCATCGCCATTTCCATAACGCGCGAGCTCCTTGCCGCGGTCGTCAAGCAGGACGATCTGATTGTGCCCGCCATCTGCTAACGCCCATCGTTTTTCGGCACCGGGCACCGGCTTGAGTTTGCCCGGGAAGAGGAAGCGCCCCTTGGGTTCGGGCGCCGGCGCGAGATCGAGCGCCGCGGGCTTGAGCGTGCCCGCTTTGCGGGAAGTCGCGACGACGTTGTCGAGCGCCGCGATCAAACGATCAGGATCGGGCTCGCCAGGAATCGAGCCGAGCACGCTGCCGTCCGCACCAATCACGACCAGCGTCGGCCATGCCTGCACGCCGTACTCGCGCCAGATTTTCATATCGGGGTCGTGAATGATCGGATGGCGAATCTCGTAACGGCTGATCGCGTCGCGCACGCTCGCGGCCTTTGTCTCGTTGGCGAACTTCGGTGAGTGAACTCCGATCACGACGACCTGGTCGGGATACTTTTCCTCGATGCGCCGCAGTGTCGGAATGATCTGGATGCAGTTGATGCAGCCCTCGGTCCAGAAGTCGAGAATCACCACGCGGC